>CBCTZR010000001.1:0-74437 GCA_965151435.1 uncultured Merdibacter sp.
AAATATTTTATGAATAAAGAATAGGAAAACATCTCCTTGTACAAAACAAAAAAAAAGGAGCCAACCTAAATCTTCTTAGGTTGACACCATTGGCCTTTGTTTAAAGGCTTTTCTTATAGAATGGCGTCCACGAAGGGATTATATAAAAACAATTTTGAGGGTATATAGAAAGCGGATAGATACGGCTATAAATAAGTATATATGAATAGTTCGCGAATAGCAAAGTACAGTGTTCTGAATGGTTTTTATAAAAAAAAGCGCTATATTTTCGCCACAAAAAAAGAAGCTATCCGAAGATAGCTTACTTAATTACTGCGCCTGTTGATTTTGCAACGTAGATATTCACTTTGCCGTAGTCTCTTGTCTGGATGGTCACTACGTCCGTCTGTGGAGTTGCCAGAATTTCATATGTAAGGCCCCCGAATTTCGAAGGATACAGGAAGCCACATTCATTTCCAACAACCGGAGCAACGCTTGTTTTGTACACCCTCCAGCTTTTTGCGGATGCTGGCAGATACACACTTTTCTTTTTAGATGTTGATGTGGATCCGCTCGACTTTTTGTTATCAGCAGGATTAATCCATCCGCCCGGTTCTCCTTTATCTTTAGTAACATTGATCATTCCATTCGCTTCATTGAAAATATAATACGTCCCGGCACTGTATGTAGTAACTGCATTTTTACGGTTTTTTGCATCCGCAGCAGTGTTGTATACTTTGCATGATGTTACAAGTTTATATGTATTCGGTGTGCTTGAAGGTTTTTCACTTGTTGAAGAACTGCTTGTCTTTTTAAGACCGAATCCTTCCGCAATACCATCGACAATTGCCTGTGCAATTTTATCTTTATTTAATTTATATGTTGCAAGATCATCCGCATCGTCGATGAAACACGTTTCAAGAAGTGCACCGGAAACCCCATAATCTTTTAATGTATTAATTACAAGGAAGTTTGTCCTTTTAACGCCGTCGAACACATTATCATTATCACGAAGTGGGAAAAAATCACTTAAATTCTTCATGATTGCCTGTTCAACAGTAATCCCGCTCTCCCGTGTTGTCACATAGCATTCTGATCCTTTCATTTTGCCATCTTTCGTTTCATCTTTTTTATACGCATTGAAGTGAATTTCAAAGGCATAATCAATATTCGAAACACCGCCACTTACATGATTTTTAAAAGAACCTGATTCAACATCAGCAAAAGCGTTTCTGCTTTTTGGATATCTTACAACTGTAGCATATTTTTTCAGCTTGGATTCCACAAGATCGGCGAGCTCACGGGTTAGATTACACTCTTTGTAACCATTTCCTGTTGCACCAAAATCACCAGCACCATGTCCATTCATTAATAAAATTTTCATATTTTATTCCTCCTCAATTATCAATTGGAAGCTCCCCGAGCTCTTCCATCATTTCATGAATTCCATTTTCATCGGTAAGTGTGTTATACACCGCATACATCGTTTTCGCATTTTCAATTGCATACAGCGGAATTTTCCCCAGATGTATATACTTCTTATGATAGTCGATGATCGACATTCGGATCAGCATGCAGACGCCGCTGCACAGCGTCCGCATCTTCTCTTCTTGATCTCTTTTGATCTCCTTTTCCAAAGTCTGACGGCGTGTTTTTTCGTTTACGTAATTTTTGTATGTAAAAAGTGCCGCTGGTAGCAAGAATCCGGAGAGAGTCGCTAAAAAGATCTCCATATCATTCTTATTTTCCTTTCAGCTGATTCATCGTGTTATCTCCAATCTGAGCTGCCGTCGTGAAGCTGTTGTTCTTCCACCAAGTGATAATCGCGGTGACAACAGTAAAGCCGATAGACACTGCCTGATATACCATATCGTCAGCGATCGGGATAGATTCGCGGCCGAAGATTGCAAGGATCTGGTTAACCAAAGCCAAAACTAAACACACTGTTCGTGCAATCGTGCCAGCAGATACTCCATTCCCTTCAGCCTCAATGATTGTTTGTTCGTTTGTTGTTTCAATATTTTTGTTTTCTTCCATATAATAAACTCCTCCCATTTCGGTTAAGTTTTCTGTCTTTCCAGGACAAATAAAAAGCAGACATTCATCTGCCCTATGCAGTTCTTCTCCAAAAATAAACTGTGATATAAGGTTGTAAATTATTGTGAGCTTGTCCTGCCCCTTCGGTATTATGAGTATGACTTGCATCAATTTCATAAGTAGCTCCTCCCCATGTAGTTCCACCACTACCACCGTTTTTGTTCATCGTATCTTTGTCTTGTGATACGATTCCCGAAGAAACAAAAGTTTGATAAATATATGTTTTTAACGTTCCCACCAAACTTTTTGATCCATGATTATGAGCAGGCATCTGAGCAGTTGTTAATGCGACAGTCTTAGATCCGCCCGTTTTCTGAACTGTATTAAATTCAGCTTCGCTTGTGTTCACACCGACCAAAGTTTTACCCTGGCCAAATTGTACCCAAGTACCTCCAAAGTAAATAGATGGATTTTCACTTGAAACAGAAATATAAATACTACCAATTGGCCAAAACGGGTTTGGATATACCTTTCCTTTTTCATTTTTTAATTGAATCTGCTGTGCCATTCATTAGGCTGTCCGTCTCCACATATATACTGTTATATAAGGCTGTAAATTATTGTGAGCTTGTCCGGAACCCTGTGTTTCGTGTGTATGTGATGCATCAATATTCCATTGTCCTCTGTTTCTTGCATTTGCATTCGTTCCGGTATAGTTATCTACTTCCGATAACTGACTTTTTGAAACGATTCCGCTTGCGCTTATCAGTGAATATGGCGCATGAACAAATTCCATAGTTCCTTTTAAGTTTTTAGATCCGTGATTATGTGCGGGTATTTGAGATAATGACAACGCAACAGTTTTCGCACCTCCTGTTTTTTGGACAGAATTGAATTCTGATTGCGATGTATCAACACCTACAATACATCTTCCAGCTCCGAAAGAAACCCATGTCCCTCCGAAATACTTTGATGGATTTTCATTTACAACACTTATAAATATGGCACCAATCGGCCAATAAGGATGTGGATAAACGCTTCCACTTCCATCTTTTAGCTGAATTTCCTTCGCCAAAATTATTTTTCTTTAGGCTGTTCTTTTCCAGATATATACGGCTAAATATGGAGGCATGTTGTTATGTGCAGCACCTCCTCCTGCTGAACCTATCGTATGCGTATGGCTTCCTGCACTGCTTGTTTCGGACGTCGCACTATGATTTCCTGTCGTATTGTATCCATTCAAACTACGACCACCTGCATCAATTCGAAATACATCTCGATAATCCAGGTAATGGGTATGCGCTCCTCCACTTGCGCAGCTATGCGAATGAGAAGGGATCTCATTCGTTGAAAGTACATGATTTGCTTCCCCTCCCTGAGATCCTGCAGCATACGTGGAACTCCTTCCAAGTAAAAAGCGGCCTTGTATCTCTACCCAAGTTCCACCAAAATAAGTGGACGGATTCGTTGCATTCACACTCATATAAATTGATCCTACCGGAAAAAAAGGGCAAGGATATACAGGTCCATCCTTATCTTTCAAACGTACCCCCTTAGCCAAGCAAAGAACCTCCTAAATACTTCCTCCTTGGAAAGTGGCTAAACAGCCACCCCCCCCCACACGATTTTTTTGATCATTTATTTACCTCCTTTTAAAAATTACTTATTACATCGTAATCTAAACAAATATTGCCTGACTTTAACTTCAAGTCCCAACCAAATTCAACGGTATTATCATCTTCAGCATATTTGCCAAAGGCAACTCCTTTTTTATTAGCTTTTACATTCATAATCCTGGTATCTGTAGGAATATCTACGCTTGCAGAAGCACTTTTACCAAGCGCATCTGTTAAAGAAGCTGTTAAAGTATAGCTGGTATTAGCTGAACAGTTGGCTGCCAGCACAAAAGAAGTACCGCTACTAAATGATGTGTTCGAAGCTCCATTACAACTTACAGATCTGGACGATACTGAGTTCTTTCCGGAAACACTGGCTATCGAATAGTTGCAGGTTACCTTCAAATATGTACCGCTGCCGCTTTCTGTGCCGTCTGATGTACATCGTTTAGCTGATACGCTGATCGATGGTGAAGAATAATCAATTACCGTAATGCTTACCGTCTTAGAAACGCTTCGGCCACGCGAATCAGTAATAGTACATGTAAATGTATAAGTACCTGCACTGTTTAATACGCCTGTAGTTGCTGATGAGGCAGATGACGATAATCCACCACCTGTAATTGAATAAGCTTTTATTGTTGATCCATATATGCCTGCTGGCGATACTATGGATATCGTTGCTTTTGAAAAGCCTTTTACATATACACCAAATGAACTTGGAACGCCATTGTCTACACGTGTGGCAGTTGGTGTACCCATAGTAGGAACTACTGATGATGGAAGCGATAGTGTGATACTCTTAGTAACTGCGCTGCCAATTTGCGTGGAACCACTGTATGTGGTCACACGCACCGTTAACGTTCCGCTTGTCGCATTAGGAATATTGGTAGCTAAACTAAGCGGCGGAGTAAACGATGCAGAAGTGGCTGCTGAAGAAGCGGCCGTGGTATAAGTACTTCCTGCAAAGGAATATTCAACTTTATGCGTAAAGCTGCTTGATGCTCTGCTTATTCCTACAGTCACAGCACTTCCTAAATATGTTCCACTCAACGAAGAGATTGAAGAAGCTCTAGGTATGGTTGTCAAAGCCGTATTAGCGGTTTGAACACTAGCTGAACTAGGTGCATATCCTCCAGAAGTAGATCCTGCAGTATAAGTTAATTTGGCATATCCGCTCAATGATCCATCTGATTTGTGAGTTACTGTTATGCTTCCGGAAATACTCTTTTTAGTATTCATCGAAAGGCTTTTGAAACCTGATGAAGTCGCAACTAATTTATCCTTACCAGTATTATTGTCGTGCCAATAAAGCTTTAAATAGCTATTGTAATTAGAGCTCCAGCCTATATCATCACCGATCATATATCCGCTAATAGATATCGTTGAGGTATTATTAGCTACGCTAGTCGATGACTCACTAAAGCTTACATAGATTGTATACGGATAGGAACTTGGATAGTTTGAACAGTATATCTTTTTGCTTTTGCTTGCACTAGGCAAAAAAACCACCTCCTAAAGTAAAGAAAATCCCCAAGCGCCTTCATCGATAAAAGTAAAATTACCGCAACCGATCGAAGTTGCGATAACTGCAGTTAAAACATGAAGTTCATTATTTGATATCCAGGCCACTTTATTAGTTCCCTGATAGAAGCTTAACTCAGTGTTGGATAATAGACATTTGAAAGGGCTGTTCGAAGCACCTAATTCAAGACTAGCGCCATCAAATCTTGCCCACTCTTTTATCGTATTTTCATCTACTTTTCCATCGACGACAGATTGTAATTGCTCTGTCGTCGTTTTGATGAATTGAGCCATTTCTGTAGTGATCTCAAGCTGGTTCGATATCGATACGATCGTGGAACTGAGATCTGTTGCGGTTTCTGAAATCTTTTGGATCAAGAGATTCAATTGTTCTGCCGTTTGATTGATTAACGAAGTATATTCGTCAGTAATCGTAGCTGTAGCTTCATCAACATTCTTTTCAATATCGCTTTCGAAATCTTGGGGCGCAGGCGACCAGTCTGTCGGTGTATTTCCCTTTTCAAATTTCAAATTTTTGAAATATAAGTTTCCTGAAAATTCAACTCCACGGATCCCTACTTTTAAATATCCTTCATCAGTGCCGTCCGGAAGATGATCAAGCGATATCTTCCACAAAATGCGGGTCCACCCAGTATCAGCAACCTTAGTGATGTCTGGATCGCCGTTTATCGTCGTGACCGTGATATCTTGAAGATTTCCGTCTGCATCCTTGTATTTCCCTTCAACATATAAACAAACATCTGTATTCTCTCCGGCTTTATAACTAACAAGATTCACATCCGCACCAAACGCAAATCGAACTTCCCCATCTGCAGTTATCAGCCGATCTACTACGTTTTGTTCGATAAAAGATGACGTCTGTGAACTGATCATAGCTGTATTTACATTTTCATAAATAACAATTGGAACCGAATTAGTAGCTGTAATTGGTTCATCTATTGTTTCTATTTCATCGTCGATTTGCGTACTTTCTTCATTGTCGTTAGGATTATCCGGAAGGATCTCACCAGCTTCTGTAGTCCACCAGTATACATTTTCAGCGAATTTGCTGTTCAACAATAAATTCGTACCGCCTACAGCTACATCTATCTGTTGTTCCTGCTTCTCAATGATCAACTGAATTTGTTGCTCCTGTTTGTCGACAATAACCTCCGTGCGTTTCAATGCTTGCCGAACGCTTTCCGCATACTGATACTGAATCTGAGACTTAGTCAGTGCTGGCGTTTCAAAGGATGAACGACTGGATCCACTATAAGAGATGCTGTGATTCATCACATACATCGTCACATAGCT
Source organism: uncultured Merdibacter sp. (assembly GCA_965151435.1). Taxonomy (GTDB): domain Bacteria; phylum Bacillota_I; class Bacilli_A; order Erysipelotrichales; family Erysipelotrichaceae; genus Merdibacter. The sequence goes on from CBCTZR010000001.1 coordinate 6,471, forward strand.
TTTATCTTTCAACTGAACCTGGATGATATCACCTGGTTCAATAATGAAGAAACCCTGTGATTTGCATGTCACAGGGATATAAGTAAATCCATCAATCCTCTCAAAAATCGCATTTTTTGAAGTGTGGCGATCGATATCAAGAATAGGATTATTTGATATTTTTAACTCTGTCAGTCCATTTTTCTCGATTGATTCTTCATCCTGAATATAAACGTTATCGTTTAGAGGCTCACGCGCCAATACAAGCGAGTTGATCGGTCCGTATGGATCAGCCGTCTCCGGCCATGATTCGGCCAAATTTTTCTGATCGATCGAAAAATCGGTATTTGTAAACCAACGAAAATCAAGCTGATCATCTGACGTAATTCTGGCAAATGTGCAGCTTGCTTGCGCAATGGCCACGATGATATCCGCATACACTGGCTGTTCACCGAAGCTGATTGCTTCCGGTATTAGTAGAGAAGCATTGGGAAAATCTGTAGTTGCTAAAGTCACTCCAACTTTACTGCATACCCACTGTGCTAACTGCAGAGGTGTCGTAGGATAGCTGATTTCATCGACCGCAGCGCTTTCATTGAAGAGCGCTTTTTTATCGATGACGCAATATTCGTTGTTATCATCTTTATCATAAGCCAAAAAGGATCCTATCTTTTTGTATTGGAAAGTTCCAGATACCATGATGCCTTCATACAGTTCGAGCCATTGGTTCTCGAGATTAAGGGCATCTGCAGGATTTACCTTCAGTTTCCCTGATCTTGCAATAAAAGTGCCGATGAAGCTATCGCTGTCACTGCTATAGATGTTGTTATCTATAGAAAAAGAAAGTGGATGGTATTGATTGTCAGAATATATAAAATACGCATCCAGGCGTCGGGCATATGCCTTTAACGCCTGGATATACTCAGCAGATGTGCTAATCATACTTTTGGTTTGAGTTCAACGTGAACTCGATCTCCTTAAAATAATCAAACATTCCTTCAACCCTTGATTTGGATGGATCCACACAATACATCGAGTCGCAGGTTTCCATCTCACCAGTTTCACTATTAAAGTATTCAACCGACATTTCTGGATCCTTGAGAAGATTTAACAACTGTTTACCCTCAGCCTGCGTACATACACCCTTTTTGGCTGTAATGCTAAGAATACGGCCAAGAATATCCCTGTTCATGACAAGTGCTGGATTTCTGCCACTGTCATCACCATCTTGTGTAGAAAGAAGATCATCGTACTCAACCAGGTTGTCTATTGCTATTCCGTTGATTTTTAGATAAACCATCTTATCATCCTCCTATCATCTCAAGTTCCTTTTCTGCCTGCCGCAGCAGAATAGCCAGTTTTTTACGATCGATATCAACCGACAGATTCAGATTTGCAATCAATGTGATCAGCTGCTTCAACAAGCTGATGATCTGACGGATTCCGTTAGCATATCCTTGATCACGCTGCATCTGCAGTGCCGTATTGATCATCTCCAGCATCTTGTTTTCTGGAGCGACGATCTCACCATATCGTTTGTTGTCACCGATCATGGCCAACTGAGGCTGATTTGCACCAACATACCCACCTTCGGCAAGCTTAGGGATCTGTGGTACCGGCAGTGGATTTTTACTCCACAATCCTAGGAAAGGCTGCCCGATAATAGGTATTTCAATTGCCCGAATGCTGTTTAATAAACCGTTGATCGTATCGAACGGAACGCGAATTACGCGATTGATGCCGTCGAGCATACAATTGACGATATTTTTAAAAACATTAGATATGCCCGTAACGACGCCGGAAAAAATCTTACCCGCATTTCCAAACAACGCTATGATTGAATTCCATGCGGAAGATACGATTCCTTTCAGCGAGGTCCACATACCGCTGAATGTTTTTTTGACGCCTGACCATGCCTTTGACCAATCTCCTGAGAATACTCCGGATACGAAATCAATGATACCTTGTAGCATATCTTTTACCCCATCCAAAACCTGGCCAATTGGATCAGCAATTGCTTTTATCACATCGACCACGGCTTGAAATACGATCTGTAATGGAGCCAAGAATGAGTTGGATGCAAATTCGACCACTAATCCTAGACCGCTAATAAACAAATCTAAAATCGGTTTCGTAAAACTGTAGAAACCTTGTACTGTTTGCGACAAACCATCGAATATAGTCTTAAATATTGGCAAGACATGCTCGCTCAATAAAGAAGTCAATGCGTTTAAAACTTCCATGAACATATTCACGAAGCTCATGATTTTCTCAACGATTGGCTGCGCAATTGTGAGCGTACCGTTCCAAACGGTCGTAAAAACCGGTAAGAAGGTATTCAAAAGCAAATTTACAAATGGATTTATTGCATTATTCCAGATGCTCATGATCAAATTGATGATGTTAATTGCAAACATGGATACATTTTCAACAAATACAGCCAATCCGTTGTTCCAGAGATTTTGAAAAGCTGATATCGTGCTAGATACAACCGGCTGCACGCCTTTTGTCCAAATTGTTTTAATAATGCTTACCATTCCGGATATTACGCCTTTTACGTTTTTGGCCACATCATTGAAAGCACCATTGATTTTTTTTCTAAAGCTATCTGAAGTCGTGTATAAATATACAAATCCAGCCGTAAGCGCTGCGATCGATGCAATAATGATGGTTACAGGATTAACTAAGCCAAGCAGAGTAGATCCTAAACTATTAAACGAACTAATTGATGATGGTAATACCGCTTGCAAACTGGTAATTATTCCTGATCCTTCTTTTACACCAGAAAAAAACGTTGTAAAAGCTGTCCATGCACTTGATATTGATGAGCCGAGTTTAGGAAACAGAGCTGAAAAAGAAACCAGAAGTCCACTTCCTTCAGCTATTCCAGAGAAAAATACAGATATTCCAGTTGATAAAGTACTAATCGCACCAGAGCTTGCAGTTAATGCTACCGCAGTTTTAAAACCAACAAAGGCCGCAGCCAAGCTTCCTACTATTGCAACAAAACTATCCCAATCCGTCAGACTGCTGGCAATAATACCCGTTACATCAGCAATTGGTTGTAGGAACTCTTCGATCGCACTTTTGATCGTGTTTTTATTTTGAATAATCGGTTCTGCAATCATGCTGATTATGCTTTTAGAAATCTCTTGTATGAGAACTAATGAATTCAAAGCCCCGTTTGCGATGGATTGAATCAAGTTAGATCCAATCTGTATTGCCGTATTTCCTGCGAACACCTTAGCAATATCTGCTAATACAACTGAAAAATTACCAACGATATTGGCAATGTCACCGCTTATATCAAACCAAGTAATAATACGATTCTTGATAAACTCTGTATTGCTTTGTAAATAGTTAGCCACAGAGCTTGTCAGCAATGTTGCTATAGTAGTAGCAATCGAGGCTACTGATCCAACCATCTTACCTAACGCAAACATGACACGATCGGCCCAAATACTTGCTGCATCGATCACTTCCGGTGCAGTGAATATTTCTTTAAGGCTTTTTCCGATCGAAGAAATCGCATCTTTGACTTTCTGAATATTAGTTAAAGAGTCGCCAAACCCAATTTTAAAGCCGATTTTAAATATATCTGCAAGACGCTTAAATTCATCTACGATTCCTTGCACCATCCCACTGAATACAGTTGCCTCTCCGGTAGCCTTTGGAAAGTCAACTGCTTCTGCTACACTTCCGCCACCTGTTGAACTTCCATCTGATCCGCTGCTTGAATCTGAAGAACCGCTGTCAAAGCTCAGCTTATTGATCGTATCTACGCCAGCAAAAGCTTTTTTGATCTGCTTTGCAGCAGACTCGCCTTTATTTCCTGCATCGCTTAGATCGCTTCCTAGGCTATTTGCAGCGTCAGTCGCTGATGATAGATCAGCAGAAGTATCAGCAAGTATCGATCCTCCGCCAGTTATGCCTGAATATCCCGTCAGCATCTCCATCAACGATGCAAAAGAGTCTGCAAGGGGTTGAAGATTGGCCAACACCCAATTGATACCTTTTACAATAGGCGTAAATATTGCGATGAATCCTTTGCCTAAGCTTGCCTTTAATGAGTCAATTCGAAGGCTTAATACACGTGTTTGGTTTGCCCAACTGTCCTGCGTCCGGATAAAGTCGCCACTAGCAAGCGACAGTTGATCAGTTACAAATGCCAAGCGAAGAGAAACTTTCTCTTGTTCGCTCATCGCACTGGTCGTCTTACCATAACCATTGGCCAAGGCATATTGGTCAAGTGCCGATTGAGTCATAACTATACCAAGATCTTTTAAAGTTTCAGTTTCACCTGAGAAAACGGATTTCAATTTTGTGTAAGCCTCAGATGGATCTAAGTTATAAAAAGAAGCTACATCGCCGGCTAAACCAGTTAATGTAGCACTCATTTCATAAGCGTCTTTTTCAGCAAATCCGAAAGCTTTTGACATAGCTCCAAACGTACCCATGTATTGCTTAGCCACGGTTTCACTGAGGCCAAAGCTTTCCATCGCATTTTTTGCAAAGGAATCTACCTGTGCAGACATTTTCGGAAAAGCAGTATCGACTACGTTTTGCACCTCTTCCAGATCGCTTCCAAGCTTGATGCAGCTGCTTGTAAATTTCCCGATTGCTACAATTGAAAATGCTGTAGCTGCCATTGCACCAATTTTTTTGAAGCTTGAAGAAAAAAAGTTTTCCATCAAGGAAGTAGATGCCTTCGACTCTGCTTTGATCTGCTTTCTTAAATCAAATCCATTAACTTTCAGATCAAGGCCAATGGATCCAACGCTGAAGATTCCCATGTCATGCACCTCCTTTCGCCATGCTTCTGAACATATTCTTGAATCCCTCCAGGATCTGCTTCATTTCCTCCTGGCTTACTTTCTTCACATTTCTGCGCTGCCATTCGCTGCGGATTCGTTTCTGTTCTGGAGTGAAATGCTTCAGAACTTCTTTATCATCCTCGCTGCGGATCCTCACGATGTTCCCAAGTGGCGTATCAGGCATAAGTCCTGACAAATAGGAGCAGAATTCAGAATAAGGCATATCATGGACGCTGCGTAGCCTGATACCATATTGTTTGAAAAAGCTGGCCTCGATCAATGGCCAGTCTTCCTCCATGTCATACCAGCATTCCGGTTGTGATTTACTTTTGAAATCGCTTTTTAACCTCACTGATCTCTTCGTCATTTACACATGCAATCAGTGTATAAAAGATTTCTTTGTAAGCTGAGATGCTTAAAGAAAGAGAGTTCAGCTCTTTTACTGCTGTTTTTCCAAGCAGCTGCTCAATTGCTACATCGATGGATTCAATGCTGTTATCTTCCTTTTCTAGTTTGCTGTTCAAGATCAGTACGTTCGACTTTTCATCATTCACAGTAAAAGTTTTCTCTCCGATCTTGATAGTCGGTTTCTCGTTATTTAAGACATTTGATAAATCAAAGTGCTTTGCCATATATCCTCCTTAAATAAAAAGGGCAGAACTTATAGTCCTACCCTGCAGATGCCTCTGTAAATTCTGGTTTACCATTTGAAAGAACTTCAAATTCAAGCGGAGCCACACCTGTGGAATCGCCAGCCCCAATATTTGTAACGTTGATAACAGCCTGTTCCATCTTTACCGCAGAACCATCAGGGAAAGTCCACTGGAATGGTTTTTCTACATTACGCCCATTTTTGTTATATAGCGATGCAACCATATCGTTTCCTGCATCCCCGATATTTCTCTTTCCGGTCACAGTGATTGTCAATGATTTGGCTGTCATCAATCTCCGTTTCCAACCTTCCTGCTCAAACGGCGTCCACTCTTCTACACCGTTATCAAACGATACACTAAATGATTCCATATCTGCAATAGTACTCATTGTCGCTTCAGCTTCCGGCTCTGTTGTTGCCGGTCTTGTTTCAATCTGAAACTGATTTTCATAACATGGATAAACACCTGTTCGTCCCATATTTAACCTACCTTTCTGTAATAAATTTCGAATTCAATAACGTATTCAGCTACGCCTTTTTCGTCATGATCCACAAATACCGGTTCAGGTACAAGCAGACCAATGAAGTCGATTTGATAAGAACTTAAAGAAAAAGATCCACATGAGAGCAATGTCTCATACAACTCAATTGCCTTTTTTTCTGTCTGAACATTATTTTTTGTTCCATGAACTAGCAATGAAATCTGCTTTTTTTTAATTTTTGTTGCTTGGAGACCGCCAAGAGCAATGCCTGGAGGTCCGCTGGATCGTTTCAAATTGTATACGCCAAGTGAATCGTCCTGCTTTCCGTCCAATTTACCAACGTAATAATGAGAGAAGACCGGTGTCAATGTTTTAAGCCAGTCTTTTACAACTTCCAAATCTAGCATCACAGACCTCCATACATCTTTAAAAATGACACATAATCTTTTTTGACTTGATTTGCATACTTACCTTTGATCCATGCATCCAACCATTCACCTTGCGCATTCGGATTATTTACAGTTTTAAAATTATATTCTGGATGGAAATATAACCGTCGCGCATAAGGTGTATTGGAAACGATCCGTTCGATACCTTTCGATCGTTCGCTGCGATCTACAGAAGTTGCTTCATTTTGAAGGGTGCCTACATCAAAAGGAATAACCTGTGCATCTACTACATCTCCTAAAAGCTTTTCTGCAGTTGCATCAAGAGCTTCCAGCACTGCTTCTTCAAGGCTGCTCATCGGTTCTTCATAAAATGTCAGCTTCATTTCAGCTCCAATTGAGTATAGTTTACGCTGCCATCCGGATTTCTAGCTTTTGTTCCGATCGCTATTTCACGATTCACGCCAAATATTTGAACCGTTCCTCCGGATATGACTGGTAATCCAGGTGCAATATCTTCTGGAACCAGACAGGTGCCAGTAACTTCAACTAGCACTTTTTCTGAAGTATAGACCTTTTTAGATTTATCCTGATAATTGCATGTACCGGACCAATCAACCACTGATGCTGGAGCTCCATCCTCTCCAGTTTCTTCAGATTCGATATGCACCTGTAGTGACGTCGTACAGAACTGTGGAAGTATCAATCGTGGCCATTTATTCATATTGAAATGCTCCCCAATTGAAGTTGGTACAGCACAGTCCGGTATTCTCCAATATTTCATAAAGATCCGAACGAATGGCCACACCGTTCTCGATATGCACATTCCATGCACCTTCCATGCTCATGCTGACTCCATTGATGCTGTAACTCTTCAAATAAGTATCCAGCATTGCTTGATTATCAAAAAGCCAATTTGCATAAGCACAAGTGACTTCTTGGATAACTGTCTGCTGCCATGCTTTTAGTTTTTCAAACGTAATACCTTGGATACGGTTATACGTCAAGCAATCAATATACATAGACGCCTTCATCAAATAAAGTTCAAGATCACCTCCTGTTAGATCTCCGCGCTTATGCTCAATGTAGTATGCTGCATCTGCATACATCATCTTTATTTACCTGTTTCTCCCTGAGCTGCAGATTCCATCTTTTTCTTCAAATTTGAATTTTCTTTTTCAGCATTAGCAAGCTTTGCTTTCAATTCATCAACTTCTTTGAGATGATCGCTGTATTTAATGGTTTTCATGTCTGAATAGCTATATAACGATCCATCCACGTTGTAAATGTCAAATCCTTGCTTCATATATTGATCGGCCTGTGATTTGTCGATATCATAAACCTTGTTATCTTTTTTTGCGCGCATGAAATACCTCCTAATCTGAACCTGCTTCAGCTTCCGCATTGATGCGGCAACCCTGCTTCATCAACATATCAATACCGAATGTTCCGTTAAATCTGCGATTCTGGTAAAGATAGTTGTCAGATGTACGGGAATCATGTCCTGGTGTGAATACGTTGATATATGAATATTTTACACGAGATACCTGGCACTCCGGATCGATCAAGATGTAGTTGATCTGCTTTGCGCTGCTATCTGCTACACATCCACTCGTAAAGACGTATGCAGTCTTCATGCGATCCTTTGGAACAACTACGATCTTCTTAATATCATCGATAGAGTGTACCCGGCGATCGATATTTGCGCCGCCCTTAGCTTCCAGATAACGCTGGATGCCTTCCGCGTTTTTCAAGGCCGTGTTCACGGTCGGAGTGACATATAGGATGCAGCGCTCCAGTGGTACACCAGCTTCTTCCATTGCTTCCATATCAGCATCCAAAAGACTGAGAATGTTGGTCTTATTTACCGCGGTATTATTGATTGCTGCCGACACACGTTTTGCTTCTGTATAAAGCTTACTGAATGTATATCTATCAAGCTCTGGAATTGCCTGCGTGCGATCAAAATTTGCCTGGATGTTTGCAATCGATACAACCATGTTGGTTTCATCGACATCCATCGGATCCACCGCAAACTCCACGTCACGGTCATGATCAAGAGATTTTGTCTCCCATTCATTGCTGTATGTTCCGGCATTAAATCCAAGAGATCCACGTGTATGATCTTTATATCCGCCAACGGTGATTTTCGGAAGACGAATGTCTTTCGTGTTTTTTACCTGGATTCCAGGATTTGAATTGAACAGATCATTACTGCATAACTCATGACTATACAGCTCAATGATCCGTGGTAGAAAAGTTGATACATAATTCAATGTTGCCATTTATTTATTCCTCCTAACTTCTTTTGATTCCAAAAATGGCATCAAGAGCAGCGTCTGTGGCTGAAGCCCCGCTATTTCCTCCGCCATCTCCACCAACGAGAGGTTGAACGCCTGATCCAGAAGACGATCCCTTAAACTCAGGGAAAGCTTTCATTACGGCTTCAAACGCTTCTTTAGCCTTATCAGATTGCAGCTTACCATCCTGTCCGATTATTCCATTGCGTTCAACCATCTTCAGCAAAAAAGGCATTTTTTCGGCCGATACACCTTCTTTAGCTGCTAGTGAAGTGATTTCTTTATCGATGTCAGCATTCTGAATCTGAAGCTTCAATTGTGCATTTTCCTGCTCGATCGTACGCACACGATTCACTTCATCATCATGCTTTTGTCTCTGACTTTCTTTGTACTGTCGAATGGCTTCAGCGGCTTGTTCGCTGCTTAGTCCTTGCTGCTTAAAATATCCCTGTAAAACTTTATCTTCTGTTCCGGAAGTTCTACGTGATATCACATCAGCAAGTTGTTCATAATCAATTGAAGATCCTGTCTGTCCGCCAGAAGTGCCTGCAGATCCGCTTCCACCAGATCCTTCACCTCCAGTTGATCCGTTTGAGCCAGCTCCTCCGTCTTCAGCGAAAAGCTGGATGTCGAGTGAATATAAAAATTTATTCATATATTTCCTCCTGTTTATTCGGGTGTACTCCCCTATCTGCTTTGCAGACACGCACAGTTTTTTGTCTTATCGTGATTGGACATACTGCTTACTTTAAATGGCTGCCAAAGTATGGCAGCTTCCGCTTTGGCGGATCATTCATCCTGATCACCCTTTCTTCTAGTTGTCTTCCACAAAAAATGCAGGTATCTACCTCCCGGCGGATCCTGCATTGCTGGTTCTTATCAAAATATGTTCTATACTGTGTAACGTAGCTATGTTGGCACATCTCATGCCTCTATTCGATCAATACCATATTCAACTGCGCATTGGTGCTCGATCCGGCATCCTCTTGCATCTGCCCATCCTGGTGCGAAATATACCACATCTGCTTGAGCTAATAGTTCTAATGATTTTCCGAGGAACCACAGCGGCTTAGCATCTGCTGGTGCGCCCTGGAAGAAAGAATCCAATACCTCCACCACGTCATCACATAGGCGCTCGGCCTCTGCGATAGCTTTATTTCTTTCCTTTAGAATATCTTCGTCGCTTTTGCCTTTCATCGGCTGTGAAATAAATAGTTTTTTCATATTGTCCTCCCACCAAAAAAGCGCCCATTTAAGAGCGCTACTCAATAATAAGCATATCTTCAGGAAGCGGATATTCCTTAATCAGATCCTCATATTCTTCCTGCGTGATCTTGCCGTCTTTCAATAATTGCTTTTGAAATTCCCGTAAACTGATTCTTCTCTCCATAGTCATCTCAGTGTACTTTACAGTAACGGGTTTCAGCGGCTCATGCAACATCCAGTCCCTTCTATTTTTATACTTTGGTATTTCATAATCAGACATCACTTTCTTCCTCCAACTTCCTCTAACCAAATATAAAGATGATTGTTTTACTGTATAATCTAAGGAACCTTGAATCCTTTTTTACGAGCTTCTATCCATTGTTCCAAAATTGCCGGGCACCAATCCGGTGCTCCATCAACGATTTTATACGGCTCTTTTAATCTTCCATGTGAATCTTTTTCTAAATATAACAACAACAGATACCAGCGATCATGTCCATCATCTTCTTCATCTGATGTCAGCATCTTTGGTTCTTGTTGAGGTTCAACAATTTCATCATCAACAAAAGGTTCGATCTTTTTTCTCATTGTGTTATTCCTACCCTTTCTTTCCTAGCAATATAGACACCACTGTTTTTGTGAATTGATTGCCTCTGCCGGTAAACTCCACATGGCAGCATTCTGCCAATCCTTCATCATCTCTGGATGCAGCATATCTGCTTATTGATTTTAATACATCTTGATATGCCACATCATCACCATAACACAATATACTTGCTTCTTTCAATATGTGAGTAGCTGATATTCCTTTATCCCATACTCTTTCTTGTTCTTTCAAAGGATAATTTTTAGTAATATAGATTCCATCCAGTATATGTCCTAATTCATGATAAATTACTGTGTCAGCGGTCGTTCCAGGTGCATAAACACCTTTTTTTACGTATTTCTGAATATCTTTTATTAATCTATCAGGATCACGATAAAAACTAGGGTTAATAACAAGTGCAAACTCATCATATCTATCTCCTACAGGTGCAATTCCTAAAAGCCCCTTATTAGGTAATAACATAATCTCTTTTATGGTTCCGTACGTTTCTGGGAAATCATTGTAGATGCCGGCAATCGAATTGAACATATTTTTCATCAAATCATAATCCAATTCTTCTAAGGTAGGAACTTTTTCTATTTTCAGACTATCCCTTGCATAATTTTCCAGCTTAATATGGTTGTTACTCGTATTTTTTCTATTTGATTTGCTGAAATCCTGAATTTCAAAGCCCTTTTGCTGCAGATTTTTGTTATGTTTCAGAAGTTTTTCATCCTTCTTTTCCCACTGCTTCTGCCTGTTCTTGGCAACCCGCACATTATTCTCATCCAACGAGCCTGCCGCTATGCGCTTCTGCCGTTGGATCTCGCGTTGGCACTTGTTGTGCTCTGCTTGTTCCGGTTCGTTCTCAAGTTTTCCGTCCGAAGAATGGTCGTTTTGCATGCCTGGGAAGTATGTCGTCGCACGATGCTTGCAGTTTGGATGAAACAGACCGCCGGCAATTGCCTCAGAAAGAAGCGGATAGTCTGTCTCTTTTGACTCATCTTTCGTACCGCCGGAATATACATCATCCACATATACACGGCCTTGCCACGGAAGACATGTCTCAGAACAACCGCCATAGCGGCTGATCCGGACCAGATGCCAGCCATGTTGCTGACGAACATTACCTTCTGAGATCAACACTGCACGCTGATTGGCAGTGCGAATGGCCATTTCAGCATAGCTGGCAATGTTGACCAATCGCCCATCATTGTATTTGATGCAATTGATACCGGATCGAAGAAAGTCGCGACTGGCCATATCCACTGCCTGCTGCAGCGTTCCAGCACCGGTATTTGTATAAACCTGTGAATTAAATATGATCTTTCGATACTGGTCATTCGTTTTTCTAAGCATCGCATATTCGGCCTTTTCCATGTCTTTTTTCGTTGCTTTAAGAAGTTCATCCAGTTTAGAGCTATTGATGCGAAAGAAATCTGCATCATCTCTTCCAAGATCATCCATTAGATCTTCAATGGTGGCTTTTGGATCAACTGTTTTGCGCAGGATACGCAGTTCCTCAGCTATGGCAGCATTATTGGCATTCTTGCGGATGTAGTCCTTGATCTCTTTGTTGATACGGTTGAATTGCTTGCTGAACTTTTCCTTATTGGCACGTTCGTATGCCTTCAGAGACTTCAGCTGCTCTTCCTGCCACATGTTCCAACGAAAGCCTTCCTTTTCTTCCTCAGCGAGATGCCGGCCTAGGTTTCGCTTCATCGATTCGATCAGTTCCAGCTCGATTCGCTCAAATGCCTGCCTTACATCATATTCATTCATTTGCCAAGGTTATACACCACAATAAAACCTGCCTTTCGCCATTCTCTGACGGCTTCCAGCAGGTCCTTTCTTGTTGGATACTGATCGTTGCGCGCTTCTGCAGATTCGCCATGCTCAAGCGCGATGATCACATTTTTTCCTTTCAGCTTTTGTTTGAGCATCTTGATCGTTGCCTGGTATTGTTTCCTCGGCATATTGTATACATGTCCTTTAATTGAGTAACGCATTTGCAAGACCTCCTTCTTTTATATTTTCCAATCCTTCATCTTCAGGTTCTTTTTCAGCAATTCCAAGCTCGTTTTTCAACCGCTTCACTTCTTCCACTTTCCATTCCTTGTCTTTTGAAGAACCATACAACTCATCCACCAGTGATTCAATACTCATCAGATTGCTAGCCTTGGCTTTACTAAGTGTCTCGATCAGTGCCTCAAACGATGGACTTGCATATTCACCAAATTTTACTGTTGCCTTGATCTCATCTGGCATGCTTTTTCCAGTAAAAGCGTCATATGCCTGGAGTGTGACATTCACCAGTTTTGGCAATACTTTTTCAAGTGCCTCGATGATCATATTGCGTGTGTAAAGAGTTGTTTTCTCCTTTTCACGTTGTGCATCGGCATTGTCTAGCTTTTTAGTATCAATACCAAGCGTAGATGGACTCATAAAGCCTTGTAGGCATAAATCCAAATACGTGATGTAAGATTCAAGGTAACTGGATGATGGAATCTCTGGCTGAACAACCTTGATTTCATTCTCTCCACCTTCATTATTGTCGCTGCCAGTTAATATGTATTGATTATCGAAGTCGTTGGGTGGAATAATCTCTCCTGTATCTGCTTTTCTTGGAGCTAAAACACGCGGAATATACTTTATTGGACGCGAAGACCTTACTGCTACAGCCCATTGGCTGATGATCTCGTCCAATGCGTCAAACAGCGTATCCTTTTTATCAATCAAGGACTCTCCTCGTCCTTTCCACTTGCTGGAATTGCGAAAAATTAAAGGTACCGCTAACATGACAGGTACCTTTTTTGTAGATTTTCCTTTTTCATCTTCTTGGTATCCAAAAAAGCCAATATCTTGCAATTGTGCAGTTTCTTCTAATGTATCGAGTCCTACTGGATCACCGGAAGCATCGCGTAGCACATACCGAATATACCCCCAACCGTAATGCTCGTAAAGAATATATCGATTACTTCCCTTATGATACATCGTCCGGAAGATCACTTCTTGAAGTCGTCCGCGTTTATACTTGTAATCGATTCGATCACCAGGGAAGAATTCAATGATTGGGCAATCGCTTAATGATGGATCATTACTGATTTTAAATGCTCCATCACCAACCGTTATTGTTTCATCCACAGCTTCATGGAGCAGACGATTGAAATCATTGTCCCTGCTAATCGTTTCCCAATCTGTTTCACGTTTATCAAGATTCATTCCATTAAAATCACGACATACGATCGATGTCATGACGTCTACCATCATTCCCGGAAGACCGCTATGGATCTTACGAATCTTAGTAAGTGGAACAGATGACCAGAACATAGGATTTCCACTACCAGTATTTTTGAAAAATTGTGATAATTCATATGGATCTCCACGCACCCACATTCGATTGCGGAATGCATTGCTTTCGAAGTCGTACAATTCCTGGACACGGATATCATGAGCCTGTGCCTTTTCAATCCATAAAAAGTTCCTCAGCTTTTGACGGATCTTATCTTTAATTTTCAACCATATTACCTCCTGTTCCAATCATTTTTTTGTACGGAAGAAAGCCGTACTGGCTCGCGTTGATCGTATGATCATTACCATCTTCCGGTTCATATTTATCTTCTTGCCAGCTGTATACATTAAGCTCTCGAATATGGTTTTCGCAATGTTCCAAAATTAAATAATCACAAGTACTAAACCAACCCAGTTGAAGATGCAAGCGATCGACTATCTTCATTTTTTTCCAACTGCCTGCGATGCCGTAAACTTTTGGATGTGCAAAAAGATACTTATCTGCCTCTGTGATCGTAGCCTGATCGGCCGAATCAATAAAGATGCATTCCGGCATCCCCCATTCTCTTGCGTTACGATCAGCAAATGCAAAAAGCCGCGGCACTGTGTCGCTTGGTGCCAACGGCTTCGACAGATCTTTATTGTTATAAACGTCTTCGTCCAATATAACAATTTTCTTAGTATTTGTAATTCCTTGAAAAATGAATGCTATCGTATCTGGAGATTTGGAGCTGTATGAAGTATCCACACCAACTGAAAACTGGATAAACTTCATTTGTTTGGCTTGCTGCCAAGTAATTACATGTTTGTTCTCATCGAAGTTGCTGAAAACAAGACCTGTTGCCCGGCCACGCAATCCTTGGATCTTGTTCTTGTACATCTTAGTTCCAACCGGAACTGCATCTATTTTCATCTGAATCTGCTTTGGTGTGAGTGCTGCGTTATCATTGAATGTGAAATACCAATGAATCCAACCTTTTACTGGTTTTTCGCTCAGCATATCCAGCAGCTCTTTTGGATAGTCTTTCGAATATCTTCGAAGCGGTCTGCTTCGGTTCAAAAATTCTTTATATACGGGAAGTCCTGGATCATCTGGATTGGATGTAGTCATCATGTATTCACAGCGATGGGAGATTTCTCGAAGAAACTCCATATCCGCGATATTGACCTCATCGATATAAACACATCCAACCTGTCCGCCAAGCACCTTCTGCCAACGCTTTTTATTGTCGTAACCACAGATATAAATGACACGAATGCCTTTATTTGTCTCATATTCTATGTGAGGTAAACGAATCTTTCCTTTTCCAGATGGGAAATATACAGCAACTATATCAAACTGATCTAGCAAGCCTCTTTCACTGTTGATCACGTTTTTTTCAACTGTTCCAATATCAGCACCAGCGATCACATGGTATTTCACATCACTGTTGGCCACTTTGATCATGAATTTACAAATTCCTACCGTAGTTTTACCAGCAGCAGTCGTTCCTTCTAAAAATTCTCTCGGTGCGTCAACAGTCAAAAAGTCTCTGAATTTTGGTGAAAGAAGCAACATTGGCTTATTCATATTCATCCTCTTTCGGAGCGATCATTTGCATTGCAATACCAGAAATAGCATCCATTTTTTCTTTGACCTCATCAGATTCAGAATTATCCTCTTCTTCCAACTTCCTCTTCTGAGCCTGGAGAAGTTCCAAACGCGCTTTCTGTTCATCAGATGCCATCTCCCAGTTTTTATGCAGCATCTCATCGTACTGTTTGATCATGCTCTCCAACGTTTTCATAGCTCTGCTTTGCGCTGCCATAAAATTAGCCTGCTTATCCCATGCTTGCTGCACTTCCCACCGTTCTCCTATGACATTTCCGTCCTTTTCTTCGATCTTCTCAACGGTCTTATCCTGTTGATCACGTACATGCATCAATTTTTGTGCTCGGATAATGGCAGCAAATTGAAGCTTAATGTTATCCCAAAGCAGTTCTAGCAGATCATCCGGCATTTCATCGATGATCTTAATTGTCTCTTCTGGGAGCCATTTTGAAAAGAAACCGTGCTTCTCTGCATTTTTGTTTCCAGGAGGCCCGGTAGCATTGTGGTGGCTGTTTGGATTTTTGCCACGACTATATCGTTTATCCGAACGTTCGTTATTTTTTAGCGAACGCTCGCTTTCCAGATCATCCCATTTGTAAGTATATTTCCAACGCCTCACTGTTCCTTCCGGCAAGCTGAGTTGACTTGCAATCTCAACCAGCTTCATCCCCTGCAGGTACATGCTGCGCGCTTGATCAACACGATCATCCGGCTTTCTTGGCATTCCATATCACCACCTCCTTTGGCAAAATAAAAAGCACCACTCTGGTGCTTTTAGGGAAAAAGGGATAAGGATGAATATCGCTTGGATTTCCCTCCAATTCGACAATATCATGATATCACGGAAAAGGTGTACACCGAGTGTACAAATTATGTGATTTTTGATCAAAAATTTTGTTAAGAACTCTTTCACGAGTCTTTTTTATATTCTCCACAGAGTACCCAGTGATTTCTGCAGCAAGCTCTGCGTTCGTACACTGCTGCACCATTACGTATTGTCGAATCATTGCTTCCTGGGACGAAGAGCAGACCGTAAGCCAGTGATCAACGCGATCAAGATACATCTCTTCTACTTTCTGCTTATTGCGAAGCTCATGCAGCTTCCCGCTCCATTCGAGCTGCCAAGGACTTCCAGATCCGCTGCCTTCTGGCATCCGGATCACGCTGCTGCTACAGCTTGGATGCTCCAGTTCTTCCTGGTACCTTTCTTCCAAATCTCGAATCTGCTCGTCATAACGCTGCCACTCAGACAAGTGCCAATAGTAATTTTTCAGCTCTGATTCTATGTAATTCAGCTGCATCTGCTTCGTTAGCTTCCTGATCTGCTCTTTCTTCCAATCCACTTTTAATCACTCCCATGCGGTTCTTTTAATACTTTATCGAAATAATCATCATCTCTTGTAAATGCTTCACGAGGGACCTTATCATCAGGTTCCTTTTTGCATTCATGATAAAGCCGGAATGCGGCGCCGATCATTACGATCAGCACCATGCAGGCAATGACTAAGATCCACATTTTATCAACTCCGTTCACTTATACAAAGAGGAATCAACATTCCTAATAAACACCATACATTACTTGTTAAATAGATTGCATAAGCAACTACCGCTGCACAAGCAATCCATGCAATTGACTTCTCAATATTTTTCATTCGTTATTTCTTTCTCCTAAGTTCTACCTTCTTCGATTAAATCTAATCTTGAAATATCATATTCAATTCCGTGCTTCTGACCCAAATACCAAGCATTGAAATCATTGTCCTGTACAAACTTAGATTCTTTGTATTGTAATGTGTCACTTGCCCAAGTTTTTACTACTTCTGGCACACCGATAACGGCCAGCGCATATTTAGGGTCAACACCATCCATGGACTTTTGAAGCTGATCAGATAATCCTTTAGAAAATCCGCGCAAATAATCCCTTTTAAATATTCTGAAATCCTTGGTTCCAATGTAACATTCTTTTAAATCAGACAACATGGAATTCAAATAATAAATCAATCCTTGCGCGACTGGCAGACACATATCGACCAGTTCTTGCAATACATCTTTACATTTATTCACTCTTTCTTTTTGTTTTTGGTCTGTTACTAACGCACTGTTTCTTAGATATATTAATGCTTCTTCATATTTATTCCTCATGCTCTAGCTTCTCCTTCAAGCCTTTGCAATGACAGTCATAGCAGACAGCGTATCCAAAGCCTACTTCATCGTGAATCTTTACCGAAGTATAGCTTTCCCCGTACTTGATTTGCTTTCCGCATTCAGCGCAATTTACCACTTTGTCCATGTCTGTTTCATACATGCTGACGTTCCAATCTGAAGGAACTGTATACTTTTCATACTGGTGCGTTTCATAGTTCCATTTTTTCATTATTGTTCTCATTCCTGATCTCCTTTCTTCGTTTTGAAAAATACCCTCACTTCGTGGATCGAGCACGTCGTCAACTCGATATCGTTCACCTCACTTTCGACCACGAAGCATGGCTTAGATGATGTAAAGAGGGGTCCAATACACTTCCTTTCTGCTTTTTTGCCATGAAGTGAAAGCATTAGCCATTGTTTTCCTCATACGCTTTTATTTTTTGATGCAAACCATCCTGAAGACGTTTTATTTCTTCGTCGCTAACATCCTCAATCGAATCATCAGTCGTATCATAATACCAGCTAGGTAAATCTTTTTCTCTCATAGGCTTCTCTCGTTTATGTTGGATCATGGCCTTTGCTTCTTCAACCGAACGCACACCACCCTGTTTCCACGAGGAAAGTATCACTTCGATATAACGAAAACTTCGAGCATTGTTCTTAACAGCTTCTGCTAAGGCAAGCAGAATGATCTGTTTATCATACTCATTCTCCCAATCGACGATCATTTGATATTCAATTGGCGATAAAGGTCTGGCTAGTTCTGCTTCAAAACTATCAAAAAGGGTTAAAGAGGGCGACGGAGCGGCATCCGTTTCTTCCCCTTTTTGGTTTTCTTCAGATAAACCAAAAACATTATCATTTTCATTTACATTTTCATTTACATTTACATTAGCTTTTTTTTGATTAAAACCACTGGTTTCTTCATTTTTAAAACCACTGGTTTTTTTATGACTGCTTACCTGGTTTTCTACAGATGTTTTTCTACCTTTTGGCCTGCCTCCCTTTTTTCCATTCACATACTTTTTTGTATTAGCTGAAACCTGCGGTTTTATCAGTTTGAATATCGTATTTGCTAGTCCGGATAATTGGTACTCTTGATCGTCCAGTGCAAGTGCACAAATGGCATCGTAAATCACCAACCGATTTGCATCATCAAGGTCTTGCAAAGCCTCATAAAAACTTCGATAAAATATGAAGCTGTCTCTTCCTTCCATCACTTACACCTCCCTAATGTCAATACCATAAACTTCTTTCATCATTCTCTTCTTTAATCGATAAACATCCGTTTTAAATCCTTTTACATCCTCAACGATTTGTTGATCATCCTGGCAGTAAACAAAATCAGCTATATATTTGACCTCACGGCCATTAGCGTTTTTCGGAATCAATACGAAAGGAACCTGGAGTTGCAATTTCTTAATAATCCCTGCACGCTCCATGATCCTGAGCTGGCGATAGCGGTTAGCTTCCTTTTTTGAATCAAATCGGATTCCATCAACTTCTATCCTTTCGGCATTATATTTGCTTTTAGCAGTACCAGCAGACTGTAGAGCGGCATCTTCAGATCTTTGCCGGTACTTTTTGCCATTCGGGTAGTTGATCATCCAACAATGATCACACTTCCGTTTTCAATCTCTTCTTTCAAATTTATAAAAAGATACTCTCTGATACGGCATTGCGCTTCAAATTCCCAACGATTTCCATCAGCTTCAAACAGAGCTACTTCACCGTCTTTATCAACCCTGAGAAGATACATCGTCTCCACTGGAGACAATTCCGGATATGTATTTATTGGCTGCAGCCGTACGATAGGAGGCAAAACAACACTCTCATTTTGTTTTACTGCTGTACCCTTTGATGTAGTTATTTTTTGAGAGATTCCATCATCTTCAACTTCTACCTTGACCTCTGACGTTAACTTGCTTACATATGACAGTAATTTATTCTTATTAAGAGCTTCATCTGCCGCAAAGCAAGTTTGCAGTTGTATAATAAATTTTTCAACAGGCATATAGCTGTTAAATAAAATATGTGGCAAATATGGATTGCTTTGCACAATATGATCTCGTACTTTGAACCTATCCATGCCACTAAAGACGTCTACCGTATTTCCCGATATACGGATCATCAAAGGCCCAAAAAACATTTCATTCATTATTGACTCTTTTACAATATCTACCAGGGCGCCTAATGTATTCACTGACATGCAACTACAATGATCATTTTCCAAACGTCTTATATTCTGTCCTTTGATGTATGTTTCTCCTTCAATATTTTTCGTGATAATGCCCATCGCGTCTTCTTTAAGACTTGTTATATACTGTAATGCTTCCTTAATCATTATTTTGATCCTCCTTTTCATCAATATTTCCTGCTCCATACATAATTTCCTGAGGTTCGTTAATATCTCCATAAATATTTATTTGTCCTGGCGCTTCTCCTGTAAATTCTCTCAACACAGGAATAACCTCTCCAGTACCAGGTATTTTGGATGATGTGTTCAACAGGGTAATTTTCCGCGGTTTAATTGGTAATGGTGTGGCTTTTACCTTATATTGCACATCTGCAAAATCATCATCTTCATGAGCCTTGATCTGAATCTCAATAACTAATTTTGCAGCCTTTCTCTTGTCGGTATTTAAATCATTGATGCTGGCCATAATTTTAGAAAAATCTAAATTTGCCTGCTCGATCAGTCCTCCATTATCAATGTCGGTAATATTCTTATAAATTTGCTTCATATATTCCTCCGAGGGTCAAATTCAACCCCTTTTCCGCAAGATGCACATTGGCCATCGTACATGATGCCACTTCCTTTCTGAATCGATCCGCATCGCTAGTTGTATCTGACAAATGAAGAAGAACAACATCTGTCAGACGTAGATTGTCACAGCTCCTAATAAACTCTTTCACATTATCGAGTTCAAAATGTGAGCTTCTGATACGTTTAGCTAATGATCCATTGATATAGTTTGATTCAATATTTTTGGAAAGCAGATCTTCTGCATAATTGCATTCGACCATAATATACTTAAGGTTTTTAAATCGATATCGTACATAATATGTATCAGTGGCAAAAAGCAGTGTATCAGCGCTACTATGATCAACGATATAATATCCAACCGGATCAGCAGCATCATGCTGCGTAGGGAAAGCGGTGAAGCTGACTCCATACAGCTCCACCTGCTTCATTTTTTCAAATGATCGTATCAAATATGGCTTCGGAAGTGCCCCGATTTCATGAAGTGCCGCAATCGTTCCAGCGCTTGCATAAACAGATACTCCTCCATTTGCATAATCGAGCATATACCTTGCATGGTCCATATGCTCATGTGTGATCAGACAGCATATTACCTGATCTACACGATACTCGATCGCCTTCAACACTTCCTGCCACCTCACACCGGCTTCCAGTATGACAATGCCTTTATCGGTGTACAGCAGATAGCAATTTCCTTTCGATCCACTTGCCAGGACCTTAAGCTGTATCACAGATCCCACTTCCCGGCAGACTTCTTATTAGATGTTTCACTCGCTTTATTTTGAATTGCATCTTCTAGGACAGGATCCTTCTGCTGCGGTTTATCTTCTATTGGTTCTTCCGGGAATGCCTCTTGATTAGCATTTTCACGTACCTCCGCTTCGATATCCATTGCGTTAGTTCGATCGATACGCTCATCTTCTTCATATTCATTCGCTGTCGTATCGTTGATAGCCTGGACCAAGATATCCGAGTCATCCGATGTATTGATAAATGACTTAGCAGCACGGTTGATCACCGTACGTTTGGCCATTTCCTGTGGGAACTTCTTATGAACCGTTTGTGAAGTCTTTGATTGTCCCCAAGAAGTTTCAATTTCTTTTCTGGTCATAATTGTCATTGGCTGATCACCATCTTCTTTTTCTACAATCGCGTAAGCACCAATGATCGGCTTATCATGATTTTCTAATTTGGATTTATGCTTCAGCAAGTAATCCTTACCATTACGGTTCTCATAATCAAGCTCATCGCCTTCAAAAATAACATTTGCCCAGATGTCTTTGACGTTCGATAATCGCTTAATAACTGCTTGGGTCCCAAAATATGAACGTGTCATTTGAAGCTCGGTTCCATACACCACAAAATAACATTGTGTTTTTGCAGGAGTAAGACCTTGAATTGTCATATTGAGAAGCGCATTGGCAATACTTGTCTTACTGCAAACCTGCAGCGCAGGCTGATGGTTCTTATCTTCGACGCTTTGAAGTGTAAAAAAGGCTGACTTCAAAGCATTTTCTGCAGAGTAATTGGGAGGAAGAACAAGTCCTCCCTTTTTTAATTCTGCAAGTTTACCAATCACTTCATCGGTGATGTCTTTTTGAATGATAGCCAATTCATTTGAATTCTTTTGCAATGTTGTCATTATTACATACCTCCATTTGTTACTGATAAATTGATGATCTGTGTGTCTGGAGCCGTGATTAAGGTTACTGACTCCCTATTGTCGATAAAAATCGGTGCCTTTACCTGATAGAACTGAATCAATGCGTTAATGATATCCAAGCCGGCATTGATGGTTGCTGCCGTATTTAATGCAGTATAATCAACGCCGTTTACTGTGATCTCACATGTTGGTACCGGATTGCCTTCCTGCGTATAATTGAACATCTTGAATTCAACTAATTTGAATTTGGATGATACTTTCTTGTTCAAAAGCTCTGTGCGTGTCTTTACCCATGTATCACACAAATAAATAATTTTTTCTTGATCAGCAATGCGCTGATTAACTTCCAGCGACTCTTTTTCCAATGCAGCACAACGCGCATTGATCTGCTCAATATCAGCTTTGATCAGCGGTATTGCATCATATCGACGAAGCTGTTCAATTGCTTCATCACGCTCTTTTCTGAACTGCTCTTTTCTCGCTCTAATACGATTATTCTCGCTTTCAATTTTTTCACTGACAGATACTTCTTCTGGAACAGCATCAATCATTGACTGCAGCTCTTGATCAGCAGAAAAATCAACTTTGTAATAACCGCGGTCAACAGTCACTACATCTTCAAGCTCAGATATCTCTTGCTTCATATCGTTCATGGAATTGATCAGATCGGCAATTTTATCTTTGATCCGCACTCCTTTTTGATATGTTTGGTTTCCTTCCTCAGTCAGATCATCAATTCTCTTGCGCTGTAGCTCTCTCCATTTTTCAATCAATTTTTCTTTTTCAGAATCCTGATCAGGAAGTTCCTGACCGCATTTATCGCAGCACACTGCGCCGAAGATAGGTGGTTCTTCTTGCCTGATCAGTTCGATACCTCTTTGTGTTTCGGTCAAATCCTTCCGACATTTCTGCAGATTTGTTTGTTCTTCTTCAAGCAACTTTCCCTTTTCCTCTAGCTGCACTTTTAAGCTCTGCAGTTTTCTTTGATTATCTGCATTCTTCAAATTATATTCACGTACTGCTGCATCTGCCTCAGCTTGTTTATTGGATTTATAAAGATCAATTTCTGCAAGCTGTCGTATACGTTCCTGGTTAGATTGCATAATTGAATCAATGCGACTTGTTACATCTCCCTGCATCTCATCAAGTCTCGATAGTTCTTTCTTAGCAGCTTCAAATTGATGTTGATAGATCTCCTGCTTTTGATCAAACAAGGCAGCTAAATCCGCTTCTTTTCTTGTTCTGGTCTGAATCAGTTCATCAATACGAGCAGGATAGTTATCACGTTCATGAACACAACGAAGCTTTGTGCTCATAGCAACTTGTTTTGTTTCGCTAAGATTCTTTCCAGGATCAAACTTGGAAAGTTCTTTATTTGCACTACGGATCTCTTCTGCAGTTACTTCACCAGCCATAGATAAAACGATTTCCCTGCGTTTATCCGGCTTGAGAGAAGCAAAATAGTGTGGATCAGTAATCAATTTGAATAAATCTTCGTCAACAAGATCACTGATGCGCTTCTTATACTCCGCAGCGGAGATTTTCTCATTGCCGTTCCAGCTAAACACCGTCTTCTGCCCGTCATAGACAGCTTCTGCCTGGCCTTTCGGCTTACGCCATTTCTCTTGAAATGTGCGCTTCAGTGTTAATTCCTCACCATCTACCAACAAGGTTGCCTCCACGCTGTTGTCAGTATGCCAAATTGGATTCCCACTTTTATCGAGCATTTTGATCTTTGCTTTTTCCTCGCTCTGACCTTTTGAATCCTTTCCAAAAAGCAACCAAAGGAAAGCGTCAAACACTGATGTCTTGCCGGTCCCATTTGCGCCAAAGATATAGTTTTCTCCCGGCGCAAATTCTTCTATACGATGAGCCTGGCCCTTGAAATTGGTCAGCTCAATTCGCTTTAAAACAATTTCTTTCATTCTCTTCCTCCTGTTTAAAATCAACTCTACTGATTACTGGATCCACTGGATCATCATTAAGCTCTTTAAGATATGCTATGATCTGCCGGCGAAGAGTCTCTGCCCGCCGCCGCCATCCTCTGGCAAAGGCATCAAGCATCTGCTCTTGCAGGATCCTTAACTCTTTCATAGTCCTCCCTTTCTGAACCATTTCCCTCAACTTGGCAAAGATATGATATTCGGTAATCAGATATTCTGAAAACTTAAGAGGATTATTTTTTGTATTAACTAAAATTCTGGCAACTGCTTTAGCCAATGCCATCATGACCATATCACTATCGGCATAAACATTTACAGTTGTTTTAAAACCAACTTCTTTTC
The DNA here is from genome assembly GCA_965151435.1 of uncultured Merdibacter sp. Classification (GTDB taxonomy): domain Bacteria; phylum Bacillota_I; class Bacilli_A; order Erysipelotrichales; family Erysipelotrichaceae; genus Merdibacter. The sequence goes on from CBCTZR010000001.1 coordinate 30,615, forward strand.
TCTCGATTGTAATTTCAATCCGTTGTTCTTTCTTATCCATCCTATTCTCCTTTTCTAACATAGACCTCATGCTGCTGCACGCCGTAGCTAACTGATTCAGCTTCAGTGCCAACGAAGAGGTCAATCTTATTCCCTTTGATTGCTCCACCAGTATCTTCTGCGATATAGATTTGATCACCGATCATGACTTCACTTCCTAGCGGTATAACGTCTGGATCAACTGCTATCGTTCTGTTACACTGTGGTGTAGTGCCTGTTGCAGTAGTTCCGTTGCATCCAACGCAGTCAGATCCGTATGCTGTGATTATGAAGACACCAAGTGAAGTTCATTTAGCTTGGTCTAGTTCATATTCCAAACCATCGATGATGATCTGCTGCGCTTCATTCTCACTTTTTAAAGAAGTATTAGCATCTTCCATAACGTCCAATGCTCTTTCAAGATCGCTGATCCGCTGATCCTTGCTTTCGATATCAGAGGAATACGATCCAGCAGTAATAGCCGCACATGTTAACCCCGTAAGAGCCATCATGCCGGCAGTAGTTACCATGCCTCGTAAAATTGACTTGTTACTCATATCGATCTGCCTCCTGGTAAGCAGCATCTAGAAACCTTTCTGCCTCTTCTTCAGAAATACATTCTGATAAATATTCGAATTCATTAACGATAGATAATGCAGTATCCTGGTCAATCTCTGATCTAGTTAATGCTAGATACATATAACCTTTTGCTGCTTTTTTGTTCATAAACATTTACCTTCTTTCTCTGCTCATAATTCTTATACAAGTAGAATTTTTTAATACCTAATGAATTAACGATCCACTACGCCGTGTGGTGATGCCTACTGTCAATGGTTTGCTATATTATCAAGGAATGGAATTTTGCAGACATCACCACATAGCGCAGGGATCAAATTTGTGGTATACTATTGATGGCTATTATGAGCCACCCTTTGGACACTCGGTCAGCTGGTAACTTTACGAGTGTCTTTTTTTAAACCAAATGATTCATCAACCCAACTTTTAGGGATTACATTCGGTCTTGGTAATAAAACGTTTGGGTATCTTTCTTTTATGAGCCTGAGCATTTCTCTCGCTTTTTGAATGCCCATCTTATTAGTTGGATTTTTCTCATTAAACATTTCCCTCAACTGCTTTGCATTGATGTATTCTTCCATATTTCCACCTCCTTTAAACTCCTCACTTCGTGTTAAAATGTTTATATTAGAAAGTGAGGTGATTGAATGGCCAAATCCAATGTCAAGGTTGTTTCTGAAACTTCTACTGGATTAAATAATCCAGTAAGTATCAACGGACGCACATACACAAATAACCAAGCTTACCAAAAGGCGATTAAAGGTGAAGTACCAGGTTATCATGGTGTAAAGCGTTCTGATGGAACTAAATTCATTAGAAGTAATCCAGATAGTAGCAAAAAGAATAATCTTGGCTAAATCTACTGCTCGTCTTCGGACGAGCTTTTTAATTGGATATCAACCACATAATCATCATCTGTGATTTCTTTGATTTCATTCTCATCCTCAAAAATTCGGGTAATCAATTCTCTTGTACCTTTTCGATAAACTGTAATTTCAGCTATTTCCATTGACTAACCACCACCTCCTACTCTGTTCTAAAAGCGCATTCTCTTTAATACTCTCTTTCATGCTATAATTTGCATTGAAAGGAGGGATACACTATGCAGACAAAACTTAATGAATGCGATGCTTATGCTATTGCTAAAGAGTTAACTAAAATTGCATTGGAACAGCATCTGATCCAAAATGATTGCGATCCAACGAAAGCAGCTAAAAATGTCGTTGCATTCTTTAATGAAATTTTTTATTCTTTGCAGAATCCAACTAAAGACTAATTATTAGCAATCAATTCAGCAAAAGCATGAATAACATCTGCTAGAATGCTTTCAGTTGACGGACTGGAAGCATTTTTTGTTTCTTTAACTATCCAATCAGAAACTGATACGATTACGTTTTCTCTTGCTTCATGCTCTTTTTCTGTCCGCATATACTCACCTCCTATCCTTCGCTTGTATAGCTCACGCAATACAAAACATCCACAAACAAAACTTATAAAGTTTCTTCGGGAGCTTTTATTTTTACATCCGCATAAATCTTATTTTGTAGATGTTCTAAAACCCATACGCCTTCCGAAATTGTCAAATCTTTTGAAGCCAATAAAGAGAAAACTTCTTTAACTACTTCATCTAATTCCACAGCTGTTTTCACTTTCCACACCTCCTACTCTGTTCTTCTCTTCAATACCCTCTTTTATGCTATAATCTGCATTGAAAGGAGAGATAATTTGGAAACTATTCAACTTACTAACGATGCGGATAAAGTAATATGTTATATCTATAAAGACTTTCTGCAATCCAGAAAAAATGGACTTTCAAAAGCAGAAGCTAGACGGTTTCCCGCAAATTATCACAAACAACATAAATCACTATCAAAATGGTCTGATTCTGATTTTTCCGACACAATATTAGAATTAGGCCAAAAAGATTTAATAACGATTTATTTAGGTGGAACATTTGAATTAACAAATGATGGGATAATTTACATGGAAAACAGATTCAAAAACGGTCTTATAGAAATAACAGACTTTATAACAAAATTCATTCCTTAGAGCATTCATCGATTGAATGCTTTTTTATATCACTTATAAAATCTGATTTATAGTCAGCTTTTAAACTAATCTGAACTTCACATCCAAGGTGATTTGTTCTAGTTGATATCTCATACACATCCTCAACTAAGTTACCATTAACAAATAGCTTCCCATCCTTGTCTAAATACACTTTATTCATTTCTCCACCTCCTATTCATCAATAAACTTGTTCGGTTTGACGCCTAAGGCTCTGCAAATAGCGATATATTCATTTACTTCGCATTTTCTATTTCCTGATAGTATTTTGCTAAAGGCTGTATCATCAATTCCCGACTTAGCTGCAATTGCCTTTTGCTTCAATCCTTGTTCTTCTATGTATCTTTGTAACGCTTCCCTATTAAACATGAAATATCACCTCCGTTCTTCGAGAATCTCGATACACCTATAATATACTTCGTGTTTCTCGATGTGTCAACAATATATTTCGAGATAATCGAAAATATTATTGCTATTTCATAAAGTGGGATATATACTTTAATCGTAGGAGGAGCTCTATGAATAGATACTTAATCGATATGTTAAAAAAAGGACGTAGCAAGTCAGGTTATACTCAAGCACAAGTTGCAGAGATGCTCGGAATAAAAGGAAATACTCTAAGCGGCTATGAAACTGGAGCAAGTGAACCAGATATTGATACTTATCTTCAACTTTGCAAAATATATGACCTGGATTACGTAAGCATTTTAGAGAAAGCGTATAATTTGAAACCAATGGATGAAATAGCTCTTTCAATCGATGAGCAAGATCACATAAAAAAATATCGCTCTCTTGATTCACTCGATAAGAAAGCGATAGATGTTTTATTGGATACATTATCTAAACGACAAAGTGAGCAAGCAGCAGAATTCATTCAGCTTGAATCACCAATGTTGCTTCCGTTTTATGGCCGCATCGTATCTGCCGGAACTGGTCAATATGTATTTGATGACATTCCACCAGAGATGATTGAGGTTGAATCTAACCACATCAACATGCAGGCTGACTTTGCTGTTGGTGTATATGGAGACAGCATGGAACCGACATATTCCGACGGTGATGTGCTGTTGATCAAGAAGCAGCCTTCAGTAAATGTTGGTGAAATTGGAATCTTTATGATCAATGGAGAAGCATTTGTTAAAGAATTTGCAGGCAGTGTTTTAAAATCTCATAACAAAAAAAATGAGGATATTCCTGTAACTGAGCAGACGTTTTGTTTAGGAAAAGTGATTAGCAAGAAATGAATAAAAATTGGAAGACTATAATTTTAGTTATCGGTTTTATAATATCATTATTGTTTATTATTCCAATAATCACTAATAGCATTGTCTTCTTCATGTGCTCTAATGGTTATCTAAAACCAGGTTCAGAGAGTCAATGGATCGGTTTCTATGGTGCAGTAATTGGTGGTGCTTTGACTTTAATTGGTGTATGGTGGACAATTTTACAGCAAAAAAAATTAAGAAAGATCGACCTTGCTATACAATACAAACCATATTTGATTATTACGAAACAAATAGCACTTGATTTAGCAGAATTTGGATCATCTATATTTAGAGAGGATGGTAAACAAAATTTAGTGTTTGATTTAAACATTAAAAATGATGGGCGTGGCGAAGGAATAATCATTTGTACATCAATAGATAATAATTATTTATCTAACTTTATAAAAATACAGCAAACTATAGAAAAACAAATTATTTATCAAAATGAAATTTCAAAAATTAGAATTTATATCCAATCTGATGATTTTGATGTAATCATTGGAAACAAAGATAATATTAAGATACCAATTAATATTTCATACACTGACCTATATCAAATTAATAAATATACGCTAACCATTAATATAGAATTTTCAAAAATTTTGTTTTCTCTAAGCAATGACTTCGATGATCAAAATTACATAGAGTCTTTTCGTTTCGAAATAAAGTAATTTTTCAATTTTTTATAAAATGTTATTCAAAAGAATATGGGGGATTTTAAAATGAGTAAGAATGATGCAACAAATTTAGTAAAAATGTTAAAAGAGCTTTTGGACAAAAAAGTATATTTACCCGAAAATGGAAATAAAAAAGATTATATAGTAAAATCTACAACCTCAAGAGATGAATTTATCATTAATATTAATCGGCGTCAAATAAACGAGGATAAATGTTCCTTTGTGGCTAGAACAAAAGGGAAAAATGAATTATTATTAAGATTGGATGTTAATCCAACTGCTGCACATAGAAATCCTGATGGGATTGTAATTGAAGGTACTCATCTTCATATCTTTAAAGAGAATTGTGAACTGGATTATGCAATACCATTTAATGAAGATGCTTCCAACTTAATAGAACATTGCAAAAACTTTTTTAAAAAATTTAATATTTTAGAAGATTATACAGTTTATGATAATACTAGTATAAGATTATTTCATTAAAACTGAGGTGATATAATGACCATTACAAATTTGATAAACGACTATTACGATTGGTTAAAAAAACAAACCAAAATAATAGAATTCGGTGAATATCATGAGATTACTACACCATATATCGATTTTTTTAATGATGCCATTCAGGTATATGTAAAAAATGATAATGATACAATCGTTATCACAGATGATGGTTATACTTTAAGTAATCTTGAAGCAGCAGGAATACAGTTAAATCCTAACAGAATGAAAACTATTCAACACATTTGTAGTAATTTTGGCATTTCAATTTTCTCAGAAAATCTTTCTGTAAATTGTGAGAAATCAAATTTTTCAAGTACACTTCATCTATTTATACAATGTATATTAAAAGTGGACGACATGAATTATACATCTACAGGAAGAAGCATTTCTTATTTTTTAGCTGACGTAATTGATCTTTTTGATAAAAATGATATATATTATACAGAAAATCCAATCTTTTTAGGTCGATCAGGTTTATCACACTCATATGATTTCTCATTTCAAAGAACAAAGCAAAAACCAGAAAGACTATGCAGAGTAATTAATAATGTAACAAAAAGCAATTTGAATAGTGTAATGTTTTCTTGGCAAGATACAAAACCATCAAGAAAAAATGATTCACAATTAATCGTTATTTATAACAATAAAAATAAAATACAAAAAGGAGTATTAGAAGCATTTAAAAATTATGATATTCAAACCGTCCCGTGGAGCTCATTAGAACAATCACTAAATTTATTTAATTAAAAACCACCTTAATGGTGGTTTTTAAATACCCAATAGCTGTTTTTTCTTAGCAGCGAACTCATCATCTGTCAATATTCCCATATCATATAGTACCTTTAACTGCTTTAATTCATCGTATGGCGTTGTTTTAGCCTGCTGAGGCGTTAATTCGGGCGTTCTGGCATCACTCTGTATCTGTTCGATAATTCGCTTGTCCATTCCTTTAAATTGATGCGCATAGGTGCGGTGTAACATATCGACTGTATGTCCTAATCGTTTGGCTATGTCAAAATCCGAGAAATCATATTTGCCCATGTTATTTATCAGGTATGAAGCGTGGCTATGCCTGAAATCATGCAGACGGATCCTTTTTAATTCAAAACCGTATGAATGTGCTACATTGATGTATTTGTCTTTCCATCTTCCCGGCGTATTGTCGCTTAGAGGCTTATAGAAACCCCATACATAACAATCTTCGCAGAACCCATACATTTTACTGCATTCATTCTTCCAATCCAACAGTGCTTCTCTAACGACGTCGAACATAGTAATATTGCGTTCGCTATTAGATGTTTTTGGCGTAGTGATTACCCAAGGTTTTCCTTTAACCTTATAAGTTACATTTTTGAAAATATGAACATTGCCAGAATCAAAATCAATATCTTTCCATTGAAGCGCACATGCTTCTGCTTTACGCACACCCATCCAATATAGGAATATAAAAAATGAACGATGTTCTTTTTCTTTTATGACGCTCAAAAAAACATTAAATTCAGATGGTTCCCAAAATTTCATATCTTGTTTGATCTGCTCTACGTTCATTTTACGATGTACTTTGTTCATTGGGTTTAATTTCAGGTGATCGTTGTTTACGCAGTATTCGAATATTGACCGAAGCACATAGTAATACCCTGCGACTGTTTCAGATGCGTAAATCTTATCTAAATCGTTTATGTAGCTCTGCAGTTTATCTCTGGTTATCAAATTGATCTTTTTTTCACCGAAAGTATCACATAGCTTATTTGCCATATCTGAATACGATCTAACGGTTGACTGCTTCACTCCATTTAGACTTTGAATGTATTTATCGGACGCTTCTTTAAATGTTAGATACATCGGCGATACTTTAATATCTTGAAATTGCTTGCGGAATTTGCGTTCATATTCCTCTGCTTGCTTTTTTCCAGTACATCCGCGTGCAAGACGATTAAAATAAACTACGCTATCATCATCACGCCTAAATTTTCCTCGAATGTACCATTTACCGTTTCTTTTTTCTACTGACATGTAACCACCCTCTACGCCATAAATATACTATTTCCCTTTGTTTATCGCAATAAAAAGTTGCCACAATGGTTGCTATGATTATTTTAGATAATGAAAAAAGCCTTTATTTAAAGGCTTTCTCTATGAAATGGCGTCCACGAAGGGACTCGAACCCCTGACCGTGCGCTTAGAAGGCGCATGCTCTATCCAGCTGAGCTACGTAGACATCTTAACTGCCTAAATATAATAGCAGAAAGATGTAACAATTTCAACTGTTTTCGTACATTCTCATTCAACGGCGGAAGAAAAATCCATGTTTGCTCTTGTGCTGTTGGAGAAATACGATCTTTGCATCCACATAATCGCCGTCGATTGTCAAGATCGCATAAGAAGGATCACGACCGTCCCGACTATATTTTAAAGATCCTGGATTCAACAAGATGATTCCATTCACTTTACGATACTCTGCCACATGCGTATGACCATAACAAACGATATCGCAATGATGTTCCTTCGCATATGCGATCAGCTGTTCTTCTCGTTTTCGGTAAGATAATTGATGAGAATGGATCAATAAGATTCGGTGGTTACCAAATGGAAGGATCCGCTGTGCAGGCGTATCATAGAAATAATCATTATTCCCCTGTACAACGATATACTCTGGAAAGCTTTCTGCTTCATATTCGATATCTCCGCAATGAAGAAAAGCATCAGCATCCGGATGCTTGAGTACCAGATCACATAACAGATCATTTCTTCCATGCGAATCACTTACAACAACAATCTTCATCATATCACCATCTTTGTCTAGGACTATCATAACAGAAATGGCTGATGGAGAAAAGAAAAACTATGCCTATGGTTCAATAATATTATATTGCAAGTTTTTTGCAGTGATCACTTCTCCATCCATGCAACCAGCGCTTTCCTGCATACAATGCAGTCGGATTCCCTCTACAGTTGAAAGTGCACTTAAAGAGAGGATCAGTTCATTGACATCATCTTGTTTCAGACTGCGATCACTGCTGAACATCGTTTCGTCCACGCTCAGATCAAGGATTCCTGTCTCTTCCATGCTCAATTCGATCGCATGCTCCTCCAGCGTCGAGGATAAGGTGCTGCTCGCCGATAAATCTTGGATCACAGCTTCTACCTGTTTATCAAAAGAATCACAGACCGTATTGGACACACGACGACTGCGTGGAACGAGATAGTGTGTTCCATTGATTTTTTTCGTCCCGTAGACCAATAAAGAGACACTGTCATGAAGTGTGGCATTCGATGATTCAAAATGATTGATGCCGATTGATCGTGTCAGTGGTTGACTTAACGGTGTCTGTTCCAAAGGCATCGCAGAAAGATCTTGTCCATCCATTTGCAGACGCACCTGCTCAACATCCTGAAATTGCGTACATCCCCATACCAAAGACTCTAACAACCGCAGTTCTTCTTCAGGCTCGTAACTGAGAAAATTCGTATTAAAATTAAGCGTAGCACAATCTTGGCTAACTTCGACATCATTAAGAATATCCGCTTCTGCAAAAAAACTTGAAAACCCCTCAAATTTTTGTTTCCCACACAAATAGGCAAGCATTACCTCGATCTGCCGCTCACTATCCAGATCCTGCTCCTGCGCGATCGCTAAAGGTACAAGTAATTGATCCGCATCCATGAGATAGATCTGCAGATAGTCTTGTTCGCCTTCTTGCTGGATGGATACTTCACTTTCCTTTGACAGATCCATCGTCTGCAAACCTACGCAGGTGAGCATGCCGGCAAGCGCAAACAAAAGGAATGCTGTAACATTCTTTTTTGTAAATTGTATCAAAGGATCACCTCTACTACAGTGTATGTCTTAACCATGGAAAAAAGACTGATTATGCGTATGTGTATCTCATAGAAAATGGATCGTCTTTTCCATTCAAAGGACGATCCACTTCATTTTTATACCTTTTCCAGCATAATTCACAAAACATACGAATGATCCGTTTTTACTGTTCACTTAAGAAGCAAACTGCATCTCTTCCATGCATTTATTCTGATCATGCATGGTTCGGGCATTTTCTTCCCCGACATAACGCAACGTAAATGGTTGCCATGCTTTCTTAGTTTGTCCTTCTTTTCCTTCTTCATAGCGGATGACAAATCCATAGCGATACGCATTTTCTCTTAGCCAGGAAATTTGTTGCCGCTGTAGCTCGCTCAGCTCATCCTCGATTTTTTCATAATTAAAGGAACCATCTTTGTTTAATTCCACATTTTCGTTCCATGAATCATCAAATACAAAGGAAACAGTATAGCCCAATTGATACTCGCTCTCTCCTGGAGGATCCACGAACCATGAAATAGCATCTCCATACTGTTCTTGTGCCTCTTCGTAAAGAGATACTTGTGTTTCAAAAGAGGTATATGCTTGCGCAATGACGAAACCGCCAGCCTCTTCTCCATTGATTTCTTTTGCATCGTCCAATAGCTTTGTCAATGCCTCTGCCGCCTCCGATTGCAGATAAAAACCTTTTGAATCTCCCTGTGTTGAAACGACAGGAAGATGCTCTAACAATACGAGATCTTGCGGTTCATAACTAAACACTGTCGCATGATCCTTTAATACCAGCGTGAAGTCATTTGGTCGAGTGACTAAAGTAGAATCTTCATCATAATCTGAACTCGTTTCAAAATAACGGATCAAATTGCTATAGGAATAATGACTTAACACATCCTCTAACGTGTCATAGGTCATCTGGTTTCGATACGTATTGATAAAATTTACGATGTATGCCACATCATCTTCCTGCGTTTGCAATGCCAGCGCATACCAGTGAGTATTGGCAATCTCAAAACCGTCTACTTCAATAAAAGGCATGATTTCTTCGGGTGTGATTTGTTGTGTGATCAGATAGTTGATATCTTCTTGATTCAGATATTCCAACAGAACTTCACGATCTACCTCATCCGCATATGGATAACGGGCAAGCGGATCATAAGACTGATTCATCCAATAAAAACAAACTGCAAACACAATGAGCAAATTCGCGATAAAGCCCATCCGTTTCCACATCATTTCGTTCACCTCGCATTTTCTTAGCGTTACTGATTTTTAAATTATACCACATTCTCCTTCAGATTCGACAGAATCTATCAACAATCGCAGTCGATTCGCTCTCTGCTTTCAAAGTCAAAAAAGATGCAATCATTTAGATCAAAAGTAATTTCTCCTAAAGCAGGGCATCTTTGTTTTGAAGGAAGAACTACTTTCAATTCATATCCTTCCCACTCGATGACTGCTTGCATATGTTCACCATAATATACAATTTCCCTGCAACGAGCAGATGGATTACCTTCTTTATAACGGATGTGTGAAGGACGAATACCAACGATCACCTTGGGCCCATGAACATTCCACATGCGGGAGGCAAAAGGCATAAAGATTGAATGAAACACAAGCCCGCCTTCCTGTACACTCGCCTCCAGTAGATTCATCGGCGGCTCGCCGACAAAACCGGCAACAAATGTCGTCTGTGGATATTCATAGATTTCCTTTGGAGTTCCTTGCTGCAAGATCTGACCATTGTTCATGACGATGAGATGATCACTCAGACGAAGCGCTTCCCGTTGATCATGTGTCACATAGAGGATCGTCAAAGCTAGCTGTTTTTGCAAAGTACGTAGTTTATCGCCTAAACTGTACTTTAGCGGTGCATCCAATGCGCTGAAAGGTTCATCCATCAAAATGAGGTCTGCTTCTTTCATCAAGGCGCGACCGATGGCTACGCGCTGTTTTTCTCCGCCGGATAATGTATCCGCACGCTGTTGCATTCGATCGCTGAGTTCTAATAAAGCAGCAATTTCCTCCGCTTTTTTCTTCACATCATAAGTAGCGTTTTGATTTGCTCCAAACGCGATGTTTTCTAAAACACTGAGATAGGGAAATAGTGTTGGTTCTTGAAAAACGACAGCAATCCTGCGAGGATCTGCTCCCTTCACACCTCGCAGCCAGATCTCCCCCTGCGTCTTATTTTGCAAACCGGCCAAAATCTCAAGCAACGTCGTCTTCCCACAGCCGCTGGGCCCGACGATGACGGAAAAACTGCCCTTTTCTAAAGAAAAGCTGCAATCTTTTAAAATCCAATGATCTTTATGGCTCTTTCCGATCTTCTCACATCGCAACAATATATCTCTCATCACTTGATCTCCAGTTTCTATCGTTTGATTCACACAAATGAATGACCTTTGGTTTTATTATACACAGAAAAAAAGTTTACACAAAGAAAAACAGGACTCACTCGTCCTGTTCCAGATCCAGTTCCTCCAACCGTAACAGTTCGACAACTGCTTGCGCACGTCCTTTGACGCCCAGTTTCAACATCACGTTTGAAATGTGATTTCGTACGGTTTTATCCGAGATCCCAAGGCGTTTGGCGATCTCTTGAGTGGAGTGATTGCGGATCAAAAGCTCATAGACCTCCCGTTCGCGTTTGGTCAAGATGCTATACATAGATATCCCTCCATCAGCCACAGTCTATTCTATGCATCATTTTTGATCTGGTCCAGATTATGTAACAGATGATAGATATTCTCTGCTACTTTTTCTGGTACAACTTCACTGATTTCCGCAATACTCGCTTCTTTTAATTTCTTCAAAGATCCAAATTTTTTCCAAATGGCCTTCTTACGCACGTCACCAAGGCCGTCAACTTCATCAAGAATCGAACGTGTCATCGCTTTCTTGCGCAGTCGGCGATGATAACTGATCGCAAATCGATGTACCTCATCCTGCATCTGTGCAAGCATAAAAAACAACGCGCCTTCTTTTTCAATTGGAACGATCTCTCCCTGATCATTCATCAGATTGCTCGTATTGTGATGTTCATCCTTGACCAAACCGCAGATTGCCAGATCCAGATCGAGCATCTCCCGTATTTCTTTGGCTGCTTCAACCTGTTGATAGCCACCATCGACCACTAAAAGATCAGGAAAAGTCCCTCCTTCTTTCAACAAGCGAAAATACCGCCGATATAAGACTTCGCGCATGCTGTCCATATCCGATCGATATTCACTTAACCGATAAAGGCGATATCCTTGTTTATGCGGTTCTCCATCTAAAAAAACGACCATCCCGCTGACGTTGAAGGTCCCTGCCAGATGCGAGTTATCAAAGATCTCCATGCGATGGATCTCCTTGCCAAAGATCTTTGAAAGCTGTCTTAACGCTGCTTGTTTTTGTTGATCCTTGCGTTCTACCAAGGTGAATTTTTGTTCGTGCGCATTTTTGGCATTCTGTCGCGCCATCTCTACCAGCTTCACCTTAGCGCCGCGTTGCGGCTGTATGATCTTTTCGCCATATAGTTCCTTTAACATGGAAACATCATAATCCTTCGGAATCAGAATCTCATTTGGCAGCGGATTATGTTCATAATATTGAGCGATAAAGGCTACGAAGGCTTCCATCTCCTCCTCATACAAAGGAGTGACAGATAATGAGCGTTCCAACAGCTTTCCTGCACGCATGAAAAAGCCTTGAATAGAGATATATCCTTTATCCACATAATAGGCGAAGACATCGCGATCTAAGTGATCTTTGAAGTCGATCTGCTGCTTAGCGACCACATGGCGAATCGATTCGATCATCTCATAGATCTCTTGCGCTTTTTCAAACTGCAGCTGTTCGCTTGCTGCAAACATCTGATCCTGTAACTGTTCTAACGTATCGCTTACGTCTCCTTTAAGAAACCGACGAATATCGTTTCGCATCTTCGTATAAACGTCTTCCTCCACATCGTGAATACACGGACCTAAACATTGTCCGATATGATAATACAAACATTCTTTCTTTGGCAGATGGCGGCATTTTCGAAGGGGAAACATCCGATTGAGCAGTTTAGCCATATCATAGGCAGCTCCTGAATCAGGAAATGGACCAAAATACTCCGCTTTCTTATCCTTTGTATTGCGTACGACCTCTAAACGTGGTGCACGTTCCTTGCTCAATTTCAGATAAGGATATGTCTTATCATCCATGAACATGATATTGTATGGAGGCGTATGCTTTTTGATAAGATTGATTTCTAATAACAGCGCTTCTTTTTCGCTGCCTGTGACGATATATTCAAAATCGTCGATATTGCTGACAAGACGCGTCGTCTTAAAATCATGTACGCCGACAAAATACTGTCGAACCCTGTTTTTTAAGATCTTTGCTTTTCCCACATAGATGATATCCCCGCTCTTGTTCTTCATCAGATAACAGCCAGGAAGTGCAGGCAAGATTGCTAACTTGTCTGCAATCTTCTCCATATTCGCCATACTACCGCTTTCCTTTCTGCTTTAATTCGACAACCGTTGCGCCTAAACCGCCTTCCCCTTGTCCTCCCATGCGAAAGCTCTCTACTTTTGCATGTTTTTTCAAATAGCTGTGAATTGCTTTGCGCAATGCCCCCGTCCCCATGCCATGGATGATTCGAACGGACGCAGCACGATTGAGGATGGCATTATCCAAATATTTGTCCACCACACCAATTGCCTCATCCACATGCATGCCGATGACGTTGCATTCCAATGAAAAAGAGGAACGAATGCTCTTTTTGTAACTCTTCTCACTTTTTTCCTTCTTTGGCCGATGGATCTTTTGCAGATCATTGATCGATACGTTTAGTTTCATTCCATTTGCCAAAACGCTGGCCTTGTTTTTATTTACCGATAGCACTTCACCATGATAATTCAATGAGCGAATCATCACATAATCGCCTTTTTCGATCGTCTCACTGATCACTTCGTCGTCACTATCCTCAACGACAGGCTGCAGTTGTCGCAATTCGTGAAGCTTCTGTGCCACCTCATGCGGTTTATGCTGCTCCCCCATTTGACGAAGTTCATCGATGATCTCCTGCGCTTGCTCCAGTTGTTCTTCATATCGTATGCGTGCTTCTTCCATCGCCGTCTGTAAAGCCGTTTCCTGTTGCCTCTTTAAGTTTTCTTTCTCCTGTTGCAATTCCTTACGTAAGCGCTGCACTTCATCTAAACGTTCATGCAACAGCTGTTTTTCCTGTTCAAGTGCTGCCGCATTTTCTTCTAAACGCTCCATCAAGAGCGATGCGTCACTTTGTCCTTGCTGCTTGAGGAAGCGAGCTCGCTCTACGATATCTTTGCGCAGATGATATCGACTGGCAATCGCAAACGCATTGGATTGCCCGCTGACACCCTCCATATAGCGATAGGTCGGCATCATCGTCTCCATGTCAAAAGCGACGCTGGACAATAAGATGTCCTTTCGCGTTTTCGCAAAAGCTTTTACTTTCGCAAAATGCGTCGAAGCGATGACATGCGCCTGCTGTTTTAACAATGCTTCCAATATCGCAATGGCCAGGCATTCTCCCTCTGTAGGATCCGTTCCGCTTCCCAACTCATCTAAGACGACAAAGGCATGCGCATCAGCTTGTTCAGCGATGAGCGATAGTCGGGACAGATGGCTTGAGAAAGTTGACAGTGATTCTTGTATCGATTGCTGATCTCCGACATCCAAATAAATCGCTTGAAAGAAAGGGATCCGTGCTTCTTCACATAAGATGGGGAACCCTGCATGGGTCATAGCCAAAAACAACGCGATTGTCTTGAGTGTGACCGTCTTTCCTCCAGTATTGGAACCACTGATCAGCAGACAATGTATGTCTTCCTTCATCTCATAGGTATTTGCGACCACAACTTGATCATCGATCAATGGATGACGTGCTTCCTTCATCCATAAATGATTGCTCGTTTCATCCAACTCAGGAACGCAGCCATCTCGCTGTACACACCATTTTGCTTTTGCGAACAATGCATCCAATATCACCATCGTATCCAGATCTGCAAACAAAGCGTCAGCTTCTTCTTTCACTTCTTCACTCAATTTGCGTAAAATGCGCTCAACTTCCTGCTGGGCCTCATTTTGAATACTTTGCAAACGATTGTTCAAAGTTACTAAAGCCGCCGGTTCCAGGTAAACCGCTTGTCCGCTGGCACTTTCCCCATGTATTATCCCGCGTACGCTATTTTTCTCGCTCACCTTGACCAAGACACATGTGCGTTCATTGCGTAGCGCAGTGATCGTATCCATCAAGATGGAAGAATGCCCAGCGATAAAACGATGCGCTTCCTGGCTGATCGCTGCAGCTACTTCGATTTGTAAACGTCGAAGAGAAGCCAGTTTCTCACTGGCATGATCATAGACTTCTCCTTCACTCGAAATACAGCGATCGATGCTTTTGCGCAGACGCTCGTGCTTTTGAATTGATGTCTGCAGATCATGCAATTCGAGATATGCTGCAGGCACTTCATTCAAAAATCGCTTTACACGTTCACAGGTGGAAAGAAAGGTAGAAATTCCCTTTAATTCACTTGGACGCAGCGTGCTGTTTTTTTGACAGCGAACCAACCATGGTGACACATCGATGAGATCATCATTTGGAAAAGTAAGCTGTGTGCGATAAACTGCCGTTGCCTCTCGGCATCGCTGCAATTCCCGTTGGATCCACAACGTATGGAAAACAGGCTCGCTTTCCAATACATGCTGCGCACCTAAGGCAAAGGAACAGCCACTGGCGATTTGTTCTTTTACCGAATGAAAATCAATCGATTGAAAATTTTCCTTCATATCAACGCAGAGATTCCATCCATTGGAATACCGCTTCCTCCTCTCTTCCTGTTCCATATAACCATGCTTTTAATTGCTGATAACTCTTGTCATCTAATTTTTCATCACTTATTACCCGTTCGATCAGCTGTAAACGCTCCAGCATACTGCCGCCACTGTTTAAAGCAATCTCTCCAATCGGTGCCAGATATTGCAAAAAAGAGCGCTGAGCCAATTCACCGCTACCTGTAAACAAAGGCAGATGCAAAAAGACCAACAGGAAGTAACCGATAATACAAGCCTTTCCCATCCCTAAGATCAACCCAGCCAAACGATTGAGCCATCCGATCAAAGGAAGATGATTGATCGCTTTTGCAAAAGGATGGATGATAACGCCGATCATGCGTAAAGCAAATAACAAGATCAAAAACCAAGCGATCGTACTGACTTGTATCGTCAAATATTGATCCAGCGTTTCAATACCACTCGGCTGCAACTGAATCAGCGGTATCTTTTCAGCGATCCAGCCACTGAGTAACCATGCAAACAATGCGGCGAAAATCCAAGAGATCAAATCGATCAGCTGCAGTACAAAACCACGCTGCCAACAGCGTACCAAGTATATCAACAAGAGCAATAATAATATTCCATTAAAAAGGATAATCCATTGTTGTTCCATATTCTTTCCCTCACAGTCTCATTTATTTTAGCATAACTGACTCCTATTTTCATACTCGAATCCTTCTTCGATCTATGATAGAATACCAACAGGTGATAGTATGTCCGTAAAAACGATAACAATGACAGCACGGCAAATCGATGATCTGGAGAGTAAACTGTGTCATGCAAAAAAGCGCAACACTCCACCTTACGCTCGTTTTCAATACCAAACAAGTGATTGTGTCATCACCGCCTACCTCAGTGGAAAAGTCGTCTTTCAAGGAGAAGGGGCTGATTTTTATGCTTCTTCTTATTCAACGTCCAGCGTAAAATCCACGTTCCCTCAAGCTGGCAGCGATGAAGTCGGTACAGGTGATTATTTTGGACCAGTCGTTGTCTGCGCATGCTACGTAGGCCCTCAGGATGCAGCACTGCTGGAACAATTACAGATAACTGATAGCAAAGCCATGAAAGACGAAGTGATTCGTAATGTCGGACCGACGCTTTTAAAGCTTCCTCACAGCATTCTGATTTTAAATAATGAAGATTACAACCGCGTCCATATGCAGGATCACATGGTTGCCATCAAATGCAAGATGCATAACCAGGCTTATGTCCATTTAAAGCGCAAAGCAAATGGATTGCCGGCGAATATCATCATTGATCAGTTTGTCCAGGAGAAGAGCTATTATCGCTATTTGCAAGATCAGAAGGAAATCATCCGCGGCATTCATTTTGAAACGAAAGCAGAAGGAAAATATCCATCAGTAGCCGCTGCCAGCGTATTGGCGCGTTATACATTCCTCACCGCATTTGACGCCATGCGCAAACAATATGATTTTCCATTCCCAAAAGGAGCTGGAAAAAAAGTGGATGAGGCCATCCTTGCTTTTGTCAACCGCTTTGGAGAAGAAGCTTTGCCAAAGGTAGCAAAGCTGCATTTTGCCAATACAAAAAAAGCGTTGCTTCATAAAACAATATCCTATAAAAAATGAACCTTGGTGATCCATACACCAAGGTTTTCTTTGATAAAACATCCCTTTACTGCTGTTCTAGTTTTTCAATTGATAATTTCATCTGATAAGGAAGCTGCACCAGTTCAACACCTGCTGATTCTAACATTTTTTTGCTGGCAATCGTCCCTTCAGTGTGCGCATACTTATCACTCTCATATACGATGCGTTTGATCCCACTTTGAATGATCGCTTTTGCACATTCATTGCACGGGAACAAAGATACATAAATCGTACAGCCGGTAAGCTTTTGTGTGCTGTTTAAAATAGCATTCAGTTCAGCATGTACGACAAATGGATATTTCGTCGCAAGAAAATCGCCATCCCGCTCCCAAGGAAATTCATCATCGTCACAACCGATTGGAAAACCGTTATAACCGATTCCTACGACCTTTTTTTCCGGTGAGACGATACATGCTCCCACTTGTGTAGATGGATCTTTCGATCGCAATGCGCTCAAATGAGCCAATCCCATAAAATAATCATCCCAGCTTAATACGTTTCCTCGTTTCATAAACATGCTCCCTTCTACGCCTTTTCATTATAACAGTTTTACCGTTCTCCTGTATAGTCCTTGCTTTCCAGCCATGAGGATGCCTGTGCCTGCCGCCAGGTCATTTCCCATTCATTACTTCCAAAGACCATCCAAATACTGACAACCAACACCAATGCAGCAATTGCCGCAATCGCATGACGGCGCAATGGTCGTTGAAAGAACCCTGAAAAACACAGTGATCCCAATAAACCACCTAACACTCCGCCAAATACGTTGATCCACGCATTTCCTGGAACCAACAAAGCGACGAAGATCCAAAAGGAATGACGCAGCATCTGTCGGCGAATCAACGGATGACGATATGCTCGGATCAATCCGACATCAAACAATCCCGCACACCATAGTCCAAGTGTCACTGCCACAATACCGCTGCTTTGACCTCCGCTCATCATTTGAAACAAAGCCGCGATCATCGCACTGCATACAGCGATCCAGATCGTTCCTTTATGATACAAACCATCACAAAGAACAGCCGCAAAAAAGAGCGCTGGCAACTGTAACAACATCGGCCAGGATAGGATCGTCAACTGATCAAGGAAGGATGTGAAGATCCACGCTGGAAAGACCATCTCCTGCAAATATGCGCGCATCAAAAACATACATCCCGAAGCAACCAGCACAAAGACGATCAGAAACAGCGCATAACGCGGCATCAAGGCAAATCGCTCCCGCCACAGACTACCTTTTTTATTCGTATGTTCAAGCTGTTTGACCAGGCGCGCCTTTTCTTCCTGTTCATCTTCCACTTCGACAAATTGTGACAGGATCGATGGAAAAGCGCGCTGCAGCGAAGGATCGATCGAATCATGAAATACGATCTGTCGAATAAACTGATCTTCAAAAGAATGCGCGTTTTGATGCACGTTGAACACAAAGATGGAACATTCCCGATGAATGAGATCACAGAGTGCTCGATGGACTTGTCGAAGCTGAAATTCTTCCTGTTTTACCTGCTCATCTTCTTGATCACAAAGATGAACAATCGGATAGTGGCGATTGCGCGGATGGATTAACCAAAGATCATTTGGACGCTGCTGGACAGCTACTAACGTATATCCTTTTTCACCAATGAGATAGGCAAGCAGCTGCATTTGTCTTAAACTGATACCATACGGTGTCATAATGCGTCCCTTTCCTCACGTAGCTGTCGCAAAACGCTTTCGAAATCGGATGGCAAAGGTGCTTCCACAACGATTTTTGCTTTTGTTCGCGGATGGATAAACTCCAACTGATGCGCATGTAATAGCTGACCGCCCACCTTCATTGTCCGACGATATCCATACTTTTCATCACCGACCACTGGATGTTCGATATAGCGCATATGGACGCGAATTTGATGTGTACGACCAGTTTCCAAACGACACTCTACCAGCGTGTATTGTGCAAAACGCTCAATCACGCGGAAATGCGTCCGCGCTTCCTTGCTGTTTTTATCCGTCACCGCCATTTTTTGGCGGTCTTTTTCATCTCGCCCGATCGGTGCATCGATCACTCCATAATCATGAGAAAAATTCCCATGAACCAAAGCATAATACAGGCGATGCATCGTTTTATCCTGTAATTGTTTTGAAAGTTCAAGATGTGCAAGATCATTTTTGGCAACGATCAACAGCCCCGTCGTATCTTTATCAATGCGATGGACGATTCCTGGACGCAATACCCCATTGATGCCGGAAAGATCCTGACAGTGATACAATAAGGCATTGACCAAGGTATCACGCTGATTGCCATTTGCCGGATGAACCACCATGCCACGCGGCTTGTTGATTACGATCACATCACTATCCTCATAGCGAATATCTAAAGGGATGTTTTGCGCTTCCACATCTAATTCACTGAGATCCTCATAATCAACACAAATCGTTTCCGTTCCTGCAAGCTTGTAATTGGATTTGGTTTTCTTCCCATCCACTACTACCTGCCCTTGTTCGATCAGTTGTTGAATACGGGATCGTGTCAGATCTGTATGTTCACTGAGATATTTATCAATGCGCACTCCCTTTTCTTCTGCCTGTAACACCAATTTCATTTCTTGATCACTCCAAACTCCTCCAGCAAAATCTTGCCGACGATGAGGAAAACCCCAATGCACAATGCACAATCCGCAATATTAAATACTGGAAATTCATAGCCAAATAGATTAAATGATAAAAAATCACGTACATATTGAAACATCAGACGATCGATCAAGTTTCCGACCGCACCCGCCATCATCAAAGCCAAAGCGCTGCGATTCCATACATCTTTCCCCTCACATGCGCGATAAAACAGAAACAAGACGATCAGTTCTACGATCGTAATCACATAAAAAACCATCATATCTGCACCGGCAAACATGCTCCAAGCACCACCCGTATTACGAACATATAACAATTGGAAAAAACCCGGGATGATGGAAACGGATTCCCCCAAAGCCAAAAAGGCTTCGATCATATATTTGCTTACTTGATCTAGTATGAGTACGATCATACCGATCAACACATAAATCATATGTTTTTTCATGAAGATCCCTCCAATATGGATAAAATGTTACCACAGACTCTCTTAAAAGAAAAGAGAATCCCTCTAGAGATTCTCTTTTGAAGCTTCTATTTACTCAAAAGCGCATTGCGTTCATTGACGATTGCATCCCAAGTAAGCGAACCGATCGTACCATCAATTGCTAGATCATAGAGATATTGAAACTGCTCAACGGCATGGATCGTACGCGTTCCATAATTGCCATCAATAGGAATCGGTCGAAGACACTGATTGAACTGTGCGATCTCGCTGAGATATTTCTGCATCATATAGACACCTAAGCTGATTTCTCCGCTTTTTAACACATATCCACGAGACGCTACCGGGATATTTGTCACGATATCCATCTTACGGATCTCTTCCATAATGCCGTTCCACGTTTCTTCACCGATGATTCCATCAATCGGCAATCCCAGATATTTCTGTGCTTCTTTTACCGCCTTGCTCATATTCGCACCATATACACCGTCTTCCACCAGTTTGGTCTGGATCATGCCGCGTTTCTGCATCAAGTTAAGATATCCTTGCATCTTATTGACGCTGATTCCAATACGCCCAGGCTGTAATACTAATTTTGTGCTCACTTTATTTCCCTCCTTCTCTCCATTCTACGAAGAAAAGAAAAAGTGAGCGCTGTGTTCGCCCACCTATTGATTAGATACGATCGGATAATCAAATTCCAACAGTACATTTTCCACGTTTTTTCCTGCCGCTTCCAATTGACTGCGCATATACAATTTCGGCATACGGATATAGGAATAGAGAAAACTGATGAATGCCACAAACAGCGCTTCGATGAATGCAACGCTGTTTGTCTGATCAAACAGGAAAGATAACAACGCAAATAAGATCACAAACAACACGATGGTCAGCAACAATAAACGCTGCATCAACATACGAAACGTCTCCCGATAAAACTGAGATTTATCATAAATATACGATTCATATTCCACGGGAATCTGCTGGCCGCTGATCAGCTCATATTTACGGCGTTTGCTGCTACGGCTTTTCATATAACGCTGTAATTGCAACATGCGAATCGCACAATAATGCTGCCCGTCTCGATTATGATCCTTTTCATATTTGCGAAAGAATAACTGCATCACCTTTAAATACTCTTCTACGGTGATCGGCATTCCCTTCATGGAAGCCACAAGGGCAAACAGCTGTTCAAGGATCTCGTCTGAAAAAGAACCACTGTTGTTTTCCAGTGCTTTTTCAATATCCGTCAACTGCGTGATATATACTTCTTTCATCCTTTATAACACCTCGCCCGACTTCTACATTTAAGATTTTAACGAAAATCGAAGAAAAATGCAACCTTACCCTTTTCTTTTATCCCTCTTCCTGTTCTCCTGCTTTCTTTCGCTTTTCTGTTATCGACAGCTGAACCTTTAGGAAATTTCCCGAATCATATTTCTCGAACTTATATACGTGACAATAAAATAGACACCATAGATACCCATCAACAAAAAGATCGAAAAGAGAACTCCATCTATCATAATTTTTTCTCCCATCATGGACAATATGGTGGAACAAACCTTCAAGCCGAAGATTGAATGGATCAATGCCAGGCACAGTGGTAAACCAAAGAAAAACAAATGTTGCACAAAGAGGATATGACATAGCTCATCTTTACGTACACCCAACTGATACAACACTTCATAACGGGCCCGCCCATCACTGATGGAAGCTAGCTGTTTTAAAGCCAGAACGACTGCACTGGATATCAAAAAGACGATGCCGATATACAAACCGATAAAGACGACCATCAGTGAGAGCGTCCAAACATTTGTCTGTATTTCGATCTTTGTTGTCAAAGAATAGGTATCTGGCAAAGACCCTGTGGCGATTCCACTGCTATTCCATGCGATGCCAAGCTCCTCCAAAAATGCAATCAACGTCTGTTCCGCTTCTTGCTTGCTGATCGTATCTGCTGATCGATAATCAGCAAACAGCCGATGATATTGCAGCTGCTTCCTTTCTAACAGATCATCAGAGACGATGATGATTCCATTTCCAGTGCGCGATGCGCTCATTTCCACATGGCCATACGTACAGGTAGAGGAAGCTGGTTTCAATACGTGTCCATTGATCTCTATCGTCGAATCATTCTGCATTGCCAGTGAACGCAGGGTGATCCACACATCCGTATCTGCCACGATCGCATATTCGTCTTCATCCAATTCCACAGGCGTACAACCGAATAAAGTGGCTAAAGCATTGTAATCAGAGCATTTCATAAACATCTCATAAGATTGCAGCTGTATTGTCGGATACTGTTCTTCCACCCAACGTCGTGTTTGTTCATTCATCGTATCAGCTATGCGTATCATACCCTGTTCGTTGGACGGAATGTAAAAACCCACTTCTAACGTTGAAGAAAAATGAGATGTCACATCAAATCCATTCGCTGTAAGCTGATCTAAGATGCTCAAGCGGGAACGCTCGATCTGTCCTTGATCATATGTTCCATCGTCAGGCAATTCCATCGTTTTCGTAATTGTCAAATCACAGGGCAAATTCTCCTGTAGATTCTTCGTTGTCGATAGATTGACGCTAAATGCACTCGTAAAGATACAGATTGTAAAAAATAGCAGGATGCAGATGATCGACATCGTAAGGACGGTGGAATGGATCTGAGCATAGATCTCACGCAAAATAAAACTGTTCAACCGATGAAAATAAAACCTTTTCCACTTTTGTAACAATCGGAAAACGCCACCGCTCAACGCATAGATGATCAATATTGTCGCAAAGATGCCCATGAGGATCATCCAACCAAGCAAGCTTGGAGAAACAAAGACATCCATTCCATGCGTCACCCGATAATAAGCATAAATGAGCATCCAGCTCCCCATGATCAAAACACCGAGATACAACATTAGCGGCCGATGATTGATCTCCTCATTTTGAAACTGTGCCCGCAACAGTTTTGCCAATGAACTGCGTGTGATCGTAACAGTATGAAACAACATCACACAACCATACATAAATGAAAAGCAAATGATCGTGATCCCCAAGGCGAACGGAGAAAAAGTAAACAAAAAATTTGACATATCCGCCTCAAACATGCTGACGACGATCAAAGAGAACAACTGCGATAGGATGATACCCAGTAAGAGACCAAATCCTAAAGAAACGATACCGATCAGCAGCGTTTCAAAAACCAACAACATGGAAATGCGTAATTTTCCCATCCCAAGCATCTGGTATAACGCAAATTCTTGTTTTCTGCGTTTTATCAAAAAACGATTGGCATACACGATCAAAAAACAGAAGATCATGGCGACAAAGACACTGACGACGATCAATGCGCTGGATAAAACCTCCAAGATATTGGAAGCATCACTCACAAGTGCGTCTGTCACAGTCTGTGAATCCAACGAATTAAACATGTAAAAAATAGCGACTCCAAACACGAGTGTCAAAAAATAGATCGCATAGTCGCGCATGCTCTTCGCTATATTCTTAAATGCCAATTTACACAACATCGTTCCCATCGCCCCCTAAAAGACTTTCCACGTCGATGATCCGTCCGAAAAAGCGCTTGCGATCATCATTCCCTCGATAGAATTCATGAAAGACCTTGCCATCTTTGATGAAGATCACACGCGATGCATAGCTCGCCGTAAACGCATCATGAGTCACCATTAAAATAGTAGAGGAAAGCTGTCCGTGAAGTGCGGAGAAACACTCCAACAACATACGGGCACTCTTGGAATCTAAAGCGCCGGTAGGCTCATCAGCCAATACCAGCCGGGGTTGTGTGATCATCGCTCGCGCACATGCGACACGCTGCTTTTGACCGCCAGAGAGCTGATAAGGATATTTGTTCAAACAATCAAGGATTCCTAGTCGTGTGGCCATATCATTAACACGGTCATTGATCTCCCTCGTTTTTACATGCTGGATCTGCAAAGCTAAAGCGATATTTTCATAAGCATTCATCGTGTCTAACAGATGAAAATCCTGAAAGATAAAACCGAGTTCTTTACGCCTGTACAAAGTCAAATGATGCCCATGCAAGCGCGTGATGTCTTTCCCGTTGACATAGATATGACCGCTCGTGACGCGTTCAATGCTCGATATGCAGTTTAACAGCGTTGTTTTCCCCGATCCGCTAGGACCCATGATTGCGACAAACTCGCCTTTTTGCACACGTAAGGATAATGCATTCAGCGCTTTCGTCAATGAAAATGCACTCCCATAATATTTCTCCACCTTATCGACTATCAGCACTTCTTGCATCGCTATCCTCCCTCTTTCCAAATGTCACAACTTGATAATACTCATCTTTGTAGAAGGTGATCGTGACGACAGTCCCTTCTTTTTCCTTAGAAGTCAACTCGATGGAATGCCCCAATTTTTGACAGAGTTTTTTGCACAGATACAGTCCCATCCCCGTGGAGGAAGTAAGGTAACGCCCATTGCTTCCTGTAAACGATTTTTCAAAGACACGTGGTACTTCACTCTGCGCAATTCCGATCCCATTATCTTTGATGGATAGACGAACTTCTTTCTTGCATTCCTCGATCTCAACACAGATGTGTCCATGTTCTTTTGGACAATACTTGATCGCATTGCTTATGATCTGATTGATGATGAACTCCAGCCATTTGCTGTCTGTATATACACTTGCTCCGCTAGGCTCAAACACAATGCCGATACCGCCATATAAAAAGGAATCCTTATTTTTCCGAATAACATTTTGTACGAGTTCATCTAATGAACAGCATTTGATCAAATAGTCTTTTTCGCTATTTTCGCTTCGCGCATAATAAAGCACCTGTTCCACATCATCTTCTAAACGCTGGAACTGTTCGCGCAGCTTTTTGTTCACAGCTCCAGGATTGTTATGCAGAATCAACTGTCCAGCAGCAATCGGCAATTTGACCTCATGAACCCACAGTTCGATAAAATCTTTAAACTCTTCCATCGATTCCTGATAACTCAAGATGTGTTCGTTCATCGATTTGTCACTTTCATAAAGCACCTGATGAAACAATTTACCATCTAGAAAAGATGGCTCCTTCAGCAATTCATGAATCAGATATTTTTGATCTAACTGATCTAGCGTCATAAACAGTTGCCGATAATAACGATGCCTCCTTAAAAATTCATAACTGAGGATCAGAACGCCAAAGAAACAAGCAAGCAAAGCAATCGTCCACAAAAGAAGCACATGTACATGAAACAAGGACAGGATGAATAAAAGGAAGACAAACAATGCCGTATACAACAAGATGCTCAACAAATGATCACTTAAAAACATGCGCAGTTTCATATTAACAAATACCCTTGTCCTCGCCTTGTTTCGATCACATCGATCAAGCCGATTTCTTCTAGTTTCTTACGCAGTCTTGTAATATTGACTGTCAACGTATTATCATCGATAAACTTGTTCGTATCCCAGAGATAGTCCATCAGTTCATCACGGCTGACAATGCACCCTTTATGTTGTAAGAGATAATGAAAGATCGCCATCTCATTTTTTGATAACAATAGCTCTTGTCCTTCTTTTTCAAGCGTGCTTTTGAGAACACTGACAACGACACCGCAGTAGACATCCATCGAATGCTGCTTATGGATCCGTTTAAAGAGTGCTTCTATATGCAACAACAGCAGCGTAGGGTTGTATGGTTTACAAATGTAATCATCCGCCCCATAGCTCATCGACAACACTTCGTCCACTTCACTGCTGCGTGAAGTCACCATGATGATCGGTACATCGCTTTTTGCCCGTACTTGTTTCAGCACTTGCTGTCCATTGATGTCCGGGATCATGATATCCAGCAAAACGAGATCGACATCCATATGCAAGATCGCATCGACCACATTTGTAAAAGAATGCAAGATTCTTCCTTCATAGCCGTTATTGTCCAATAAGATCTTCAGCTCTTCCCGCAGGGAAAGATCATCTTCAACGATCAAAATCTTTTTCATCTTTATCACCTGTTTCCATTATATCGAAATTATCACAGCTATATCCTTACAACGCTGTAAGTTCCAAATAGCTTATGAAAAAAGAGGCTCAATGCCCCTGTACCTGATAGTCTTTTAAAGCGCACGCAATCTGATCTGGACAGCTCGTAGGCTTTGCCCCGCATCGTACACCTTCAAATGCCTGAATCACTTCCTCTATACGCTTGTTTTCCAGCATGCATGAAATCCCTAGCAGATTTCCCGGACAACCACCAACGATCGTCACTTTGCGGATCACATCTCCCTCCATCTCAAAACGCATTTCCTTTGAACAGACTCCTTTTGGTCGATATACATAATGTTCCATATTATTCCTCTCCTTTCAAACGCTGTAAGATCTGTTGCGCAAACATAGCGATGATCAAACCGGTCGGAATGGATAATGCCACCAGGATCGGCAACAGTGCCTGCATGAAGAACTGTTGATAAATCCACGTGATCACCAAGACCTGACCAACGATATGTGCACAACTTCCTAATACACTGACGCCATAGATGCTGAAACATGCAAAACGCTTTGCAATGCTCATCACGATCGAACTGAGAAGTACCCCAGCAATCGACAGCCAAAAAGAGGTCGCAAACAGCATGCCAGACAAGATCGACGCAAAGAGGACACGTACCATGCCTACGGTAAACAATGCACGTACCCCAAAATAATAAAGTGCAACCAAAGACAGAATATTTGCCAATCCTAACCGAAACCCTGGAATCGGGATTGGGAGAATAACCATGGATTCGATGAAGTGGAATATGATTGCCAATGCACATAACAATGCAAATAAGGTCATCTTTTGAACAGGTTTCATTGTATTTGGGTGTCGACAGTGCCTTTCTCACTGCCTTCGATGCTGACGACCACCTCATTAGGCAAACAGATGATCGGAGTTGATGGATCACTTACATAACCTTGTATGGAACAATAGTGATAGGGGGAATTCTCTTTTTCTACCCGTACCCGCCCTTCATTCACTTCGACGACCACTTCTCCTAATTTTCCATCGACCGTATAGGTTGCATCTTTCCATAACGAAACACGCAATACCTCTTCATTGCGCACTTGTACGACGACTGCCTCTCCTTGTGAATTTCCATAGGATAGCCATAATGGTATATAAAAGAGAATACAGGCAGCCATGATGATCACTATGCATCGTTTATCCGCTCGCTTCATATCTGTCCTCCGACGGTATCATTATACGAGATTGTTTTGTTTTTTCAACCCTTTCTTCCTTCTTGTACATGAAAAAGAAATGCGTATTTTCTTCGCATTTCTCATTTTTCTGCATCAGCTTTCGCTTGCTCATACACTTCGATGTATTTTTCAATCGAAATCGTACAACCACTCAGCACATCACTGTTTTGCGCCCTGCCTTGTTCATCAAAGGTGATCGCATCACTGCCATGTTCCACTAAATAATCCTCTAAAAAAGCGATTTGTTCATACCATTCCTTTTGAATACCGCTGTACTTCTTCAAACGTAATTCTCTTTCTTATCTTTTTTTGAAGCTCCTTGTGTCGTCTCATCGATCGAAACGGATCGAACCTGGTCACCTTCCATCTCAACAATTGCAGAAATCGTTTCACCGTTGACACTTTTCTGTGCTTTTCCACTTTGCGTACCTGCGCAGCCGCTCAATAACAAAACGCATGCTAAAGCACTGATCCATTTACGCATTCTGGCCACCTCCATTCTCATTAAAAGTGTATCCATTTTCCCCTCATGTTAAACAAAAGAAAAGAACGATTTCTTATCGCTCTTTTTTATAGGTTTTCGCCAATGAGACATAATGCTGCGCATTCCACAGGATCATTTCTTTTTGTTCTGGCCGTAGTTCCCTACAGGAACAAGGAATCCCGATCGCCAAAGAATTCGATGTGATCCGCTTGTGTTCCCCCACCAATGCACCGGCAGCGATGATACTTCCCGTTTCCACATAAGCACCATTCAACAAAGTTGCCCGCATACCGATCAGCACTTCATCCTCCACCACGGCACCATGAACGATCGCACCATGGCCAACGGTTACATTTTCCCCGATGGATACTTCAAATCCTCGATCACAATGCAAGATGCACCCATCCTGAATATTGCTGTTTCTGCCGATGACGATTCGTCCGCTATCTCCTCTTAACACACAACCATACCAGATCGATGCACCTTCCTTGATTTCTACGTTTCCAATGATCACGGCATCTTCTGCGATAAATGCGCTCTTATCTATTTTTGGATAATGTCCCTGGTATTCTTTGATCATATTGCTGTCTCCTATCTCATGGACATTATACCACCCTGTTCATAAAAAAGATATCAATGGTTTTCGCGATGATGCCCTTCCTTACGAAATGCTTTATACAGTTTGAGAAATGCACGTTTTTCAATGCGGGATACATAAGACCTTGAAATCCCCAGCTCTTGGGCAATCTCTTTCTGTGTCTGTTCTTTTCTGCCATGTAAACCAAAACGCTTTTCAAGAATCAACAATTCCCGATCTTCCAACAAAGGTAAATAAGATCTTAATTGTTTTAATTGCTGTTCAAGCTGAATACGTTCTACGACACTTCTTTGCGTCGGAGCAGCAATCGCATCCAACAACGTGATCTCACTGCCATCTTTTTCATTTGCGATCGGCTCATTTAACGATACTTCTTGAAAATGATTCCGATTCTTTCTCAGATACATCAAAATCTCGTTTTCAATGCAGCGTGAAGCATACGTCGTCAGCTTCTTTCCCAATTGAGGTTGAAACGAATCAATAGCTTTGATCAGCCCAATCGTACCAATGCTGATGAGATCATCACTCTGTGTCTTTTTGATATCGTATTTTTTTACGATATGTGCGACCAATCGCAGATTATGCTCAATCAATTGTTCTCTTGCATGAGGATCCTTTTGTTGCAGAAGGGCAATACAGCGTTCCTCTTCTTCCTTAGAGAGTGGTTTGGCAAAGCTTTGTGAACGAATATAGCCGGTGAAATAAAACATGGATGCCAATGCTTCCATTAAAAGTGTAAACAAATTGATCACCTGTTCCCAATCTATGTCGTGAACATCCTATTTATGTAACAGGATATTGAAAGATGTTTACATCTTTCAGTAAAACTTTCATTTTTTTATGCCATATGAGTTTTTCTGATGAAATCATTTAAAAATATTTGATTTTCTTTTCTTTTTTGTTAAGATAGAATAGTATTTATGTCCGAAAAAAAAGAGGTGACCTTATGAAAACCAAATTATTTGCCGCTCTTCTCTTCGGAGCTTCCCTTGTATTCGCGTGCAGCGATCCATCGGCTGACGCAATCAATGAAACGATTCAAGAAAATAATGAAAAGATCAGCGAGAATGCGGAAAAGAACACTGCCATCGAGACGACACATTCTTTAGATGAAGCGGTTGCCCTTCTTGCAAGAGAATGGGACGTCAAGGAACCGCATACCCTGCCAGATGGTTACTCGCTGATGGACTATTATGTCTATGACAAAGATATGATCGAGATACGCTACAGCGATGCAAATGATCACCATGAGCTCTATTATCGCACGAGTACAAGAGAAGACGATATCAGCGGAAATACCAATCCATATACTAATGAAGAAGAGCTCTCTTCTTCCTCCATCTCGAAGATTTTGGTTCGTGGCAGTGATGAGGTTTGGATGGTCGCATCGTGGAAAGAAGACGATATCACCTATTCCATCACGTGTGAAGACGGTTTAACTGAAGATGTATTGCTCACGATGATCGATTCCATTCATTAAACTTTTTCCTGTTTGAACAGAAAAAAGAGAATGATGAATGATACATACCCTGTCAAGCAGACAGATGAAACAGCTAAGATTTACCGAAACCCAAGCCATTGATAGGACTTGGGTTTTCTTTTGTTCTATCTTTATCCACTCAGAAGCAGTGTCACTGCCCAATTTTTCATGTCAAATGTACCATGATCTTTACAGGTTTCCGCTTCATCTGGATGTTTTATTCTTTTCACCATAAAAAAATCCCGCTTCCATGGGCAACGCCTCTGTAACGTTGCGTTGTCTGCTTTAGCGGGATTGTATCAAAATTATCGGCTCTTCTTTAGTCTCTTAAAAAGGGCTGATACTGTAGATCAAAAGAAATCTTTTCTTTCAGATCAGCTAATACGATCGCAAATGCATCGATATCAAAAATCGCCAAATCGATATACGAATACTTTGTACCTATTGCTCCTCCGATCGTTTTGGCTATTGCCAGAGGCTGTAGCATCTCATTGAGTTTTTTCTCCATCGTTTGACGTATCAATGCGTTCTTTTCATCCTCATAGGGATTCTCATAATAGAGATAGCCATATTCCCCACCCTTATCACGAAAATCGACACAGGAATCATAATTATCGGCAAGCAATTCCTCTTGCAATAACGCATTGGTCGTAAGGATCAGCTTCATATCTTTACGCAGAGAATCATCATTTCGCTCTTCATTGATCTTATAAACCATATAGATATTCGTCGGATCATGGTATTCCAACCACTCTTGATCAATGACGATATCACATACATCTTCATAAAAATTAGGAAGCAGACAAAAGTTTTCACTGTTATGCAAAGGCTCATCAATAGGCTGTATACTGGCAATACGTGCTTCAAGTTCCAATTCACCGATAAACAATTCCATCATATACGCGGCCATTTCCCGTTTACGTTCTTCATCCGCAATATCGCGAAATCCTGGACAATACATATCGACATGCAAACAATGATTGGTCTCATCAATCGTATAGAAGACCGTAAAATCCGCTCCTGTATAAACTTGATCCTTGATGCGTAAAACGGCATTCTTCGCTTTTGACGAATACGGCGGTAACCAGCTGTTGATGATCCAATCTTCCACCAATTCTTTAGGTGCACACTGACGTAATAACTCGCATATATATTGAACTGTTTTGTTTGGTCCAGTATCGAATGTCATTTCAAAAAAGCCGTCTTCGCTATATTCAATCAACGCTTTACAACCACATACCGATTCCAATCGTACATTCAATTCGCGAATCAGATCCTCACTGCGCGCTTCATCCTGCGTACGCAGGGCTTCTTCTAATTCCTTGCGATCTTGTAAAAAGATGCGCCAAAAATTTTGTACCCGATGTTTACAATTCACAAACATCCCTCATTTCCATTTCGTCCCTCATTATAGCATGTTGCCTACGTATTCACCAACTCCTTTTTCAGCTTCTCAAGCACTTTTCGCTCCAATCGGGAAACTTGTACTTGGGATACGTGCAATCGCTTTGCGATCTCTTCTTGTTTCATTCCCAAGTCATAACGATAGTGTAATAACAACTGTTCACGCAAAGGCAGACGAGCGATCTCTTGAATCAAGGATAAACGCAGAACCACATCGCTTTGCCGATCATCGGCAACCTTATCTTCTAATACGATCGGTGAACCGTCATTTTCATAGATTACTTCATCAAAAGAAAGCGTAAACTGATTTGCTTCAAACGCCAATATGACATCGGCGACCTCTAGTTGACAAGCAGCCGCAATTTCCTCATAGCTAACTTCCCTTCCATATATCTGTTGCAGATGCTCTCGCTCTTTCACCATTGTCAGATAATTCTCTTTGATTGAACGCGAGATCCGCACACTGCCATCATCACGAAAAAAACGTTTGATCTCCCCCAGTATGATCGGTACTGCATAGGTGGAAAATTTCACCTGGTATTGGAGATCAAAATGATTCAATGCCTTCATCAATCCCACACAACCAATCTGCACCAATTCTTCAAAAGGTATACGAGTGGAGACAAAGCGTTTTGCCAATGCATACACCAATGGTTGATTTCGTTGTACAAAAACATCCTTAGCTTCTTTGGAACCATGCTGAATCGCTTCGATCAGCGCTTCATTGCTTAATTCTTCCAGTTTCACGATACTTTCTTTTCAATATGTAGGCTCGTACCATAGCCTGGTTTTGAATCAACTTGAAAGATATCCGCAAAAGTTTGCATAATCGTAAATCCCATCCCACTGCGTTCCAGATCTGTTCGACTGGTATATAATGGCTGCATGGCTTGTTGAAGATCTTGTATACCGCAGCCTTGATCATATAGATCGATGATGACGATCTCCTCGTCATAACAAACCTCCAAAAAAACGTCACCATCTTCCTTCCCCTCATAACCATGGATCATGGCATTAACGATGCCCTCCGCAAGGATTGTCTTAATTTCCATCAATGTCTCCATGGACAAATGCAGAGGAGCCAAAAAAGCGATCACGCTCGTGCGTGCAAATACTTCATTTTCCAATTTGCTTTTGAACACCAATTTCATTTCATTCATTTTCTTCCCTCACTTCTCTCATAGCGTGCGAGCTGAAAGATACCGCTCATATCAAAGATCGTCTTATTTAACCGTGTCAAATTGCAGATCACAATTTCCCCCTGCCACTGCTTTACCTGTTTATAGCGTGCCAGCACATAGCCGATCCCGCTGCTGTCCACGAAGGAAACATCTTTGAAATCCAGCTTTAACAAATGCGGATGAAAGCGTTCGATCAAAGCGATGCTTTCCTCTTTGATACGCAGGACATTTTGATGATCAAATTCTCCTTCAAAATACAGATGGAGAACATCTCTTTTCTGTTCATACTTCATATCCAACCCTCCGCAAACACTCTAACACAGAAGTGTTTGCTCTTGGATTTCTTCGACAAAAGCCGTCAAAATAGCAAAAAAAAGCGTTCGACAAAAACGGACAGAGAAAAAGACAGATGTCATATCATGCAAACATCTGTCGAAAGGAACGGATCCACAGATCGAGGAAACTTGCCGGTTGTACTTCTTGATCAACGCTAAGAGGAATAGCGAATTGATAGCCATCGCTCATGGTAATGTGTAAGTTTGCGATGGTTTCATCAGGCAGATACGGCGGTGAAGTTTTCACATAATCGATCGTCTTCTCTTTGATCGTCGATTCTTCTCCTTTCTCCACCACATAATAAGCATCTTCCATCGTCACCAATGAAACCTCAAGGGGGTTTCCCTTCTCATCTTTGAGCGTAGCGATCACTTCTCCTTGGTGATATAACTGTTTTTGTTCAAAACGGGAAAAACCGTATTCCATCAAGGCGCTCACTTCTTGATTACGCGTCTTTCCATCAGGTTCTCCCATAACTACACCGATCAAACGCAATCCATCACGTTGGGTCGTGACAGTGATGCAGCTCCCCGCTTCCAAAGTATAACCG
The DNA here is from genome assembly GCA_965151435.1 of uncultured Merdibacter sp. Classification (GTDB taxonomy): domain Bacteria; phylum Bacillota_I; class Bacilli_A; order Erysipelotrichales; family Erysipelotrichaceae; genus Merdibacter. The sequence goes on from CBCTZR010000001.1 coordinate 64,281, forward strand.
GTTTTTAATCCATCGGTCCCCTCTAACTGTTTGATGAGCTTATTCGTGTTGACTAACCAAAAGGGAGCGCTGTCTTCGCGAATGTACGCATCATAGGTGCTTGTGATCGAAAGCAGATCTTCTCCGCCTTCTTTGATCAATGCACTGGCGATGATTGCCATATCTTTGGCACAGCTGTAATGTCCATCTGCATGCAGACCGGTCGCATTGAGAAAATGCGTATTCTCCAATTTCAGTTCTTTGGCTTTTTCATTCATCCTATCGACGAAAGCCTCCTGTGTCGTGCTCACTTTTTCTGCCATAGCCACCATCGCATCATTCGCCGATGCAATGCAGATGCTTTTGAGCAGATCTTCGACGCTCATCGTTTCTCCTACTTCCAGATAAACCTGTGAACCACCCATGCTGGCTGCTGTTTCGCTTACCGTAACTTGATCGCTCAATTTCAATTTCCCTGCATGAATCTCTTCATAGATCAACAGCAATCCCATCATCTTTGTCATAGATGCCGGATATCTAGCTTCTAAAGCTTCTTTGGCATAGATTTCCCGCTGACTGTTCATCTCCATCAAATAAGCGCTCTGTGCCTGTGGGGTCAGGGTCTCCTCACTGATCGTCGCTTCACTTTCGCTCGCGTTGATCGGACATAGGAAAAGCAGCCAGACAAACAGCACACAAAGGATCGTTTGTATTTTTGTCATAGTATCGACCTCAATAGCACTGTATGCCAGTTCGCCGCAAACCATGCCCGATTTATGCCCAATAGCGTATTTTTCCTGATGGTAGGTACAAACGCTGCAGTCTCAAAGTATCTGGCGTCTGCTCTTTTACATAGTAAAATGTGCTCTGCATCTGTAAGAGATGACCTTGTTCACTATGATAGCGTGCATCGTAAGCATCTGCCTGAACCAGAAAGGAAATGCTGACTTCTCTACTTTCCTCTTCTTGCATCTGTTCTTCCACATCCCAGCATAAAGTCTGTTCTTGTATACAAACCGTATTCGCCAGCTCTTGTGGAACGAACTGTACACCCTCCATCAAAACAAAGAACAGACATCCTTTTCGCTGTGCTCCTTCTTGCTTGCTGATTCTGATCGGATTCGCTCGAAGAGCAATCGGCGATAAGAGTTCTACCTCTTTATCTTTTTCATCGATCCTTTGCTGTTGAAAGCGATCTTCTTCCATGACAACTTCTAGCTTTATCGTCAACTGATCATCTTTAACACTAGGAGCAATCGTCTCTGTGATCGTGATTCCATCTTGTTGAATGCTCAGCGGTTCATAGACAGATTCCCATCGCCCTTTTTCAAGCGGTAAACATTGAAGCGAACAGATGAACCAAACGATGCTGCAGATTATTTTCATCTTTTTGCCTCCTCTTTTTTATCCTAACGCTTGGAAACAGTGAAAATTGTCGATGAAAAAAACACATACCCTTCGTATGTGTCATTTTTCGAAATTCGTTTCGATCTGCCACTCTCCTAAAATTTGATCAACAGGAATCTGAATCTTTTTTTCATTCAGATAAGCAAAATCGCTCTCTTTTGGTAAATCAAAGCATAAACGGTAAGCAGCTAAGGCTTGATACATGTTCTGTCTTTTTGCTCCATATTTTACATCACCGATCAGCGGGTGATGCAAATAAGCGAACATCGCACGAATTTGGTGGAACTTGCCGCTGATGAGTTCGATCTCTACCAATGAATCCTGTGCAAATTGCTTCCATACGCGATAACGTAAAGAGCATCGGGTCGTACCCGGTTGTGGCTGTGAAAACAATAAGGCAGTAGTGCCTTCTTTTTTATGATACAGTTGAATCGTTCCTTGTCGCTGTGCGAGCGTTCCTTCCACACAGGCTACATAATATTTCTTTATTTGATGTTCTTGGATCGCACCATTGATCGAGCGCAAGGCACGCATAGTTTTTGCAACGATGATCAGCCCCCGTGTATTACGATCCAGCCGATTGCAGATGGCCGGGGCAAAGCTTTGTTCTTGCTGAGGATCATATTCCCCTTTCGCATACAGATAATGCCATAAACGCGTAACCACACAGTCTTGCGTCTGCGATTGATCGCTTTGTGAACGCAAACCAACCGGTTTATCTAATATCAAAAGCTGATCATCTTCATAAAGGATCGTCAACTGTTTGGGAACCTTTAAAAAAGCATATTCATGTTTTCGTTCTTCTAATAGCTGTGGCGGCAAAAAGAGCTGTATGCAATCTCCACTCTGCAGACGCTGATCGATGGTACATCGTTTGCGATTGACTTTGATCTTTTTATTTCGAATCGCTTTGTACAGCATGCCTTTTGGCAGGTCTGGAAATACTTTCATCAAAAAGCGATCGATTCGCCCACCTTCGTCATTTTTCCCTATGATGATCTCTTTCATGGCATTACCCCTTGATTAGTATAACACAACGCATTTAAATGTGATACACTTAAGAATAGTGATCGATAGAAAGGAAGCTGCTATGTATACTTGCCGTATCTCTGTCCATGAATTAGTTGAAACTAGTTATCTGCAAGGAAATCTCACCTCGCAGGGAATGAGCATGCAGCGAGCACAGATTGGTGCCCGTATTCATCGCCATCTGCAGGCAAATCGTCCAAAAGGCTATCAAAGCGAAGTTTTTTTTCGCCATGAGAGCATTTTAAATGATCTGACGATCATTGTTGAAGGAAGAGCAGACGGCATTTTCACCAAAGAAGAGCCGATCATCGTTGAAGAGATCAAATCGACTTTGCTTCCTTATGAACAAATCGACGATAGCACGTTTGTTCACTTTGCCCAATGTTATGTCTATGCCTATTTTTATCTGTTACAGGAAAACTTGGATACGATCATCTGCCGTGTCACTTACTGTCAGGTACAAAGTGAACAGATCAAAAGTTTTGATCAGAGAAAAACACGAGAAGAATTGACTTCTTTTTATGAAACGCTTCTTGCCAATTATCGCAAATGGGCCATATTACAACGCGATTTACATATCCAGGCCAGAACGAGTGCCAAGGATATCGCTTTTCCTTTCGAAAGTTTTCGCCCGCATCAGCGCACATTTGCCGCTTGGGTCTATCAAAGCATTCTCCGTCATGATTCTTTGATGGTACAAGCACCCACAGGAATCGGAAAAACAGTTTCCACATTATTTCCAGCCTTGAAAGCCATCGGAGAAGGCAAGTGCGAAAAAGTCTTTTATCTGAGCGCGAAGAGCATCACAGCAAAAGTTGCTCGGGATACGATGCGTCTATTCTATGAACAAGGTCTTTCTTTAAAATGCGTATCGCTGACTGCCAAAGACAAAATGTGTCTTTTGGAAGAAAGAGATTGTGAAGAATGTCCCTATGCCGAAAACTATTATGGTCGCATACGTCCTGTCCTATATGATCTTTTGCTAAGTAGAGATGAACTGGATGCAGACTGTTTCAAAACAGCAGGAAAACAACATACGCTTTGTCCTTTTGAACTCTCTTTAGATGCTGCGACCTATGCTTCCCTGATCATCTGTGACTATAATTATGTCTTTGATCCAGGTGTCTATCTCAAACGTTTTTTCGAAGAAAAAGGCGATTACGTCTTTTTGATCGATGAAGCGCATAATTTGGCACAACGCGCCAAAGAGATGTACAGCAGCGATCTATATGAACAAGAACTTTTACAACTGCAAGAGTTGCTTACAAAAGCGCCAGCATCCCTGACAAATGCTTTGCAACGTCTCTTAAAAGCATGCGATCGTTTAAAAGCGCGTTGTTTGGATTCCATCTGTTCACAGAAAGAACCCATGGAAGACCTCTACCAGCTCATCCATGCTCTGATCAACGAATGTGATCAATATCTGCAAATAGAAAAAGAACTGCCACAACAAAAAGAACTCTTGGAAATCTATTTTGATCTCATCGACTTTCGACGGATCTTTGAGTATTACGATGAGAATTTCATCACGTGGTACCAACAAGAAGACGGTTTTTGCCATGTGCGGATCTTCTGCATGAATCCTGCCAATCAGATCCAAGAGCGCTTATCCTATGGAAACAGCGCCATCTATTTTAGCGCTACCCTATCGCCATCGCTTTACTATGCTACACTGTTGGGAGAACAGGAAAAGGCAAAACGCATCGCTTTGCCTTCGATCTTTTCAAATGAACAATACGCCCTGCTCATCCATACGGCCATCTCTACACGTTATCAGCATCGGGAAGCATCCTTGGTACCGCTGGTCCATACGATCTATCACAGTATTCACCCCAAAGCAGGGAACTATATCATCTTTTTCCCCAGCTATCGCTATATGCAGGATTGTGCCGCGCTTTTTATGAGCTCCTATCCGGATATAAACGTACAGCTACAAAAAAGTAATATGAATGAAGAAGAACGCCATGCATTTTTAGACCGCTTTGAAACACAGGAAGGCTGGCAGCTGTATTTCTGCGTTTTAGGAGGCATGTTTGCGGAAGGAATCGACTTTGCCGGAGAACGTTTGATCGGTGCGATCATCGTCGGTGTTGGCTTGCCGCAGATCAATATCGAATCGGATTTCATTCGCGATCATTTTAATGAACAAGGGATCGAGGGCTATCATTTCGCTTACACCTATCCTGGAATGAACAAAGTATTGCAGGCGATGGGAAGAGTCATCCGCACAAAAAAAGACAAGGGAATCCTTGTCTTGGTTGACGATCGTTATAACACTGCTCTTTATCGTTCGCTGTTACCAGCTCATTATCAGCATGCGCACTATGTACAAAATGCGTTGCAGATCGAAACGATGCTTTCAGATTTCTGGCAACGATCAAAATAAGGTTGGAAGCTCTTCGATGCGATCAATTGTCAAACAATCGCATTGAAGGAGCTTTTCTTTATGTTCATGTCCATTTGCAATCAAAACACAGGCACAGCCGGCTGCTTTAGCCACTTCATAATCATGAACGCTATCCCCGATAAAAACGATGCTCTCTCTATCTTGTTTGCTCTCCATGACGAAGCGCTGTGCGATCTGCACCTTGGAACGTGCATAATAATCGCTGATGCCCAATACCTGCTCGAAACAAGAAGATAAGGGATAGTGCGTCAACTGCTCCTGCAACAAATCGAGACGGGAAGCACTCAAAAGTACTTGATGTTTGCCTTCTTTTGCCAATTGTTCCAGCACGTCGAGCGCATGCGCATGCAACGTGCATGCTACACTATGCGGCTGATAATACTCCATATATTCTTTTGCTAAGGTCTCAAAAGATTCCTTTTCAAAATCAAAACCAGCTTTTCGATAATACTCAATGATCGGAAACTGGAAAACTCGCTGATACTGCTCGTGATCCAGGGTTGGAAGCCCTCTTTTCTTTAACATGCGATTGATCGTGTGCTGACACAGCGCCACATCATTCAACAGCGTTCCATTCCAATCCCAAACAATTGTTTCTTTTTTGTTCATCTGTTCCACCACCTGTGTTCTCATTGTAGTGAAATTCAAAACGAAAAGCAATGAAATCCGACCAAAAACGCATGGTTTATAGCTTTGCCCAAGGGGCGAGTACCTGTGCGATCGGGTCATGGATCGTCAAATCAGCTCGATCATCCATATCCGTATGATCCTTATTGATCAAGATCAGGCTCTTCCCGCGAAAATAGCGTAACAACCCGGCTGCAGGATAAACGACCAATGAAGTCCCGCCGACGATCAGCGTATCACAATTTGAAATATAGGTCACTGCACTTTGCAAGACCTCCATGTCCAAACCTTCCCCATATAGCACCACTTCTGGTTTCATCAAAGACCCGCAGATCGGACAACGCGGAATCCCTTGTTCATCTCGATGAGCCATCATCCCTTGCAGATCTAAGAAATGATGACAATGCAGACAGCGGTTTCGATGAACGCTGCCATGCAGTTCCAATACTTCCTGACTGCCTGCCATCTGATGCAGACCATCGATGTTCTGTGTGATCACCGCACGAAGCTTTCCTTGTTTTTCCAACACAGCCAATGCCTCATGTGCAGCATTTGGCTTTGCGTTTGGATAGATCATCTCATGAAAATAAAAATCATAAAATTCCTTTGTATGATCAAAGAAAAAATCACTCGACAGCATCACTTCTGCCGGATAAGGATATTTTTTTTGTTGATACAAACCGTCGCTGCTTCGAAAATCTGGAATATTGCTCTCCGTGGAAACTCCTGCACCTCCAAAGAACACGATGTTCTCTGCATCATCCAATCGTCTCTTCAACTGGCTGTTCATCTGTCTCCTCCTCTTGTGTCGGCTCATCTTCTTTTACGTATTCGACCGAATATTCATATTCTTTATTCAGCTGCAAAAACTGGAATTTGATCGTAAATGGATATTTTCCAGCTTTCACGCCATTATCCTGTAAGAAATAGCTGACAGTGGTGAGCTGCTTGTCCTCCTGTGTCGTCCGCTGTGTTTGCAGATAATGTAAAGAAAAGCTGTCTGCATTGTTTCCATAATAAGAGAGAACTGGTACATCGATCACAGATCCGGCATTACTCGTATACTTTAAATAGAGATAAATTCCATTTTCTGTTTCTTCTTTTGAAAACTCGATCGATTCAAGGGAAATGATGTTTACATCTGTCGTTGATTCGATCTGGGTATCATCATCCAACGTACAGACGATCTTAAATGTATTCTCTCCTCCCTCGAATTGATACGCATCCTGTGCAAGCTGATAGCTGGAATGATTGGTCACATCCGCTATCCATATATCCCCTTTTTGCTCATCAACGAAATACAGCGTGCTCGTCTCGATCTCTTGTTGTCCATTTTCAATCTGCCAGCTCAAAACAATCACATCACTATTGCTCAGCTTACCGGTAAAACCGACAATTGCCGTATCGCGTTGTGTCGGTTCCACTGACTGTGCAGGAGTGGAAGTCGTTTCATTTTCTTGCGCCATTGGTGAGGCAACCACAAGCTGATGAATGACCAACACGCTCGTTACAACGATGATTACCGCTAAGATCACAATAAACATGATATTTCGTTTGATATAACCAATCACTCCCCGCATGTCATTCGCTCCTTCATTCTTATACCTCATTATTTTACCATAAAACAGCGCAATCGGCGCATTTTGTGAAGAAAAAGGCAGATTCCTCTGCCTTGTTTCCTTTATTCTACCGTAAAGAATGGAACGACGATACCATCATAGTTTTCATTGATGAAATCGATCGTCTTCTGAGATTTTAATACGCTCATCAGATCTTTGATCTTCTGTGAGTCCTGCTCGCCATCACGTACTGCGATCACGTTAGCAAATTGCTGTGCTACACCATTTGCATCTTCTGTAACGATCACTTTATCCAATACTTTAGCATTCAATGCATTGTTACCATTTACGACGCCAAGATCCATATCCGCTAAATTTACCGGAATCGTCTCTGCATTCATCTCAACGATCTCAATATCATATTTACTATCGCCGATGTCATTTGGAGTCGCAGCGATACCCAGATCCTCATCTAATTCAAACAAACCTTTTGATGCCAGCAGCTGCAGTGCGCGTCCACCATTCGTCGCATCATTTGGAATACCGATGATCACATGCTGTCCTTCTTCCAATTCGTCCAGAGAAGTATATTTGTCAGAATAGATACCCATTGGTTCAAAATGAATGTCTCCAGCTGAAACTAAGGTTGTTCCATTTTTTTCATTCCATTCTTCCAGATATTGATTATGTTGGAAATAGTTGGCATCGAGTTCACCATCTTCCAATGCCGTATTCGGTTTAATGTAATCAGAGAACTCTACAATTTCAACCGTATATCCCATTTCCTCAAGATCTGGTTTGATGTTGTTCAAAATCTCTGCATGCGGTGTAACCGAAGCACCGATTGTCAGTACCTTGTCTTCACCGTCTCCGCTGCCGCCGCAACCGGCCAAACTTGCACACAACGCGAAAGCCAGTGCGCCACTCAATAGTTTTCTCATGTATTTTCCTCTCTTTCTTTTTATCTATTTCACATCTTTCGATGTTGAAACCATCTTAATGCGTCGTTTTACGGGTAAAGTAATTCCCGATTGATTGAACGATGATCGTGATCAAAACCAATATGATCACACCACCCCAAATAACATCTTGGCATTGCTTGGAATATCCATAGTTATAACAGAAAGCCCCAACGCCTCCTCCACCAATCGCACCGACGATAGCGGTCAAACCGATCAATGAAATAAAAGTGATCGTTGCTGCACGGATGATACTAGGGACGCTTTCCCGCAAATACACACGTGTCATGATCTGAAATGGCGTCAGTCCCATCGCTTCGCTTGCCTCGACAAGTCCGCGGTCAATCTCCGCAATCGCCTGTTCGATCTGCCGGGCAAAATAAGGAATCGTACCGACGATCAGTGGGAAAAAGGATCCCTTAAAGCCAATGGAGGTTCCGGAAATAAAACGTGTGACATCTCCTAACACCATGATCAAAATGACAAAAGGTACGGCACGAAATAAATCGATGATCTTGCCAAGGATCGTATAAATGACCTTGTTTTCCATGATGTCTCCCTCTCTAGTAACGACAAGGACAACGCCAAAGAACAATCCAAAGATCAAGGAAATGCAGCCAACGACCACCAGCATGATCAATGTCTGCACGATCGAATCCACAAACTGAGGAAACATCCGCATCAGATTAGGCATCCACTGGTTCAATACTTCCATCATCGTTTGATCACCTCCGTTTCTACACCATGTTCTTTCATACATTCAAACGCCGCTTTGCGTTTTGCCTGATCCCCTTTCAAGACGACGATCAAGGTTCCGATCGGTGTATCTTTGACCACTTCGATATTACCGAAGATGATGTTGCAATCCACTTCATACGTTCTTGAGATCTCAGAGATCAATGCTTGTGTCGCATTGTTTGCATCATATTTCAATGAAACGATGACTTCATCCTCAGCCAGTTCCGTAAGGGCATGTCCCTCTTCAATCAATTCATAGATGCGATCCGTTGTCGATGTACTGGCGATGAAGCTCTTTGTCATCTTTGCATGCGGATGGGTAAAGATATCGACGATACTGCCCTGTTCTACGATATTGCCATCCTCCATAACGGCCACCCGATCACAAATTTCTTTTACAACACCCATCTCATGTGTGATAAGCACAACAGTCAGGTTTAATTTTTGATTGATATCTTTGATCAATTTTAAGATGCTGTGCGTCGTCTGTGGATCCAATGCACTCGTTGCTTCATCACAAAGCAACACTTTTGGATCATTGGCCAGCGCCCGAGCAATCGCTACACGCTGTTTTTGACCGCCAGAGAGCTGACTAGGGTAGACGTTTGCTTTTTCACTGAGATCCACCAGTTCCAGCAATTCTCTGACTTTACGATCGATCTCCTCTTTACTCAGACCGCTTTTCTTTAATGGAAATGCAACATTTTGCGCTACCGTGCGCAGACGCATCAAATTAAAATGCTGAAAGATCATACCGATCTTCTTACGCGTTTCCCTTAGTTGCGCAGGTGTCAGTTTTAACAGCTCTTTGCCATCAACGATCACACTGCCTGCTTCCGGTCGTTCCAATAAGTTGATACAGCGAACCAAAGTTGATTTTCCTGCACCGCTAAATCCGATGATGCCAAAAATCTCTCCTTCTTTGATCTGCAAAGATACATCTTTGACCGCATGCACATAGCCGCTCTTCGTTGTAAACGTCTTTGAGACATGTTCCAATTGAATCATCTATGCTCCATCCTCCTAAACAAAAAAACCTTCACCCTAATAGGACGAAGGTTACCTCGTGTTACCACCTATCTTTACAAAAACATCACTGTTTCTGCCTTATCAAGTACGTCTGTTTCAGATTATACTCTATCGCTGTAACGGGCGAACACGTCGCGGCCTTAAGCATACCTCTCGACCACGCAACTCCAAGACCATTTTCAACAGTTCATGCTTTATTCTCTTTCACCATACGAGAACTCTCTTTGAAAGTATTTCCTGTCTACTCTTCTTTTCATCGTCAATTTATGGTTCAATCATACACAACGAAAAAGCGTTTGTCAATTGTTTTTAATTTTTTTCAGAAAATTTATATTCGCTTTCATCTTTTATTTCAAAACATAACGCATGCCCGTTTTTAGAAGATAACACCATGGAACTTTGGAAGTAATAAGATTTATAAAA
>CBCTZR010000002.1:0-66897 GCA_965151435.1 uncultured Merdibacter sp.
ATCATCAGTGCTCGTATATAATAGCAAACTATTTCTCTTTTTGCAAGCTTTTTCTCGTTTTTCCTATTATTTCGTTCATCGAGAAGCAAGATACGATTGCATATGTACTAGCTAGTGTATGTCAATCCATTTCTTATCGCACAAAAATATAAAGCATATATCCCAAATAAGTCGCAATCATCAAAAGACCAACACTGCGATCTAATTTATGTTTGCAGCAGATCAACCAAAAAATAATGGTTATCCCTAGCAGAAATACTGTGTCATATATGGCACTCACCTCAACGATCATCGGTCGAAGAAATGCGGATACGCCAAGAATACACAAGATATTAAACAAATTGGATCCGATGACATTTCCCATGGCAATATCATTCTCCCCTTTGTGAGCAGCGACGATCGAAGTGACGAGTTCAGGCAAAGAGGTACCCATCGCTACGATCGTAAGTCCGATCAATGTTTCACTCATACCAAAAATACGAGCAAGAGATGTCGCTCCTTCTACCGTGATTTGTCCTCCTATGCCGATAGCTGCAATTCCAATGACCAGAAATACGCACAAAATCCCCAAAGAACGCGTCTCACAGCTGATCGCTTCTTCCCGTTTTGCACTCTTGAGCTGTGAGAATAAGACAAATGCCATCATCAATAGTTAGATCAATGCTTCGATTCGAGAAATCTGATGATCTCCTAACAGAAACAACAATAACAACAAGGCAGCAAAAGCAGATAAAGGCCAATCGCGCTTCAACAAGATCCGATCACAGACCAGCGGGAAGATGCAAGCACTTCCGCCAGCGACAACCAGTAAATTGAACACATTGGATCCGACGACATTCCCAAGAGCAATTCCATTTGATCCCTCTAAAGCAGCTGTCACACTGACAGCAAGTTCTGGCAAAGAAGTACCAAATGCCACGATCGTAAGACCGATGATCACTGGTGAGATCCTCAGTTTTTTCGCGATTCCTGAGTCATTATCCACAAACAGATCTGCTCCCTTGACCAACAAGACAAATCCAAGCACGATGCAGGCTGCCGCATATATTACATCCATTCTCATTCCCCCATTTATTCAAAGATGGGATTCATTATAGCATAATTCAACTATTTTTTCATCTTCTCCCTTCGAAATGCAAAAAAGCTCTCTATGATGAGAGCTCTTTTAAGATTTCTTTCCTTGTGTGCGCAAATAACGGCTTAAAAATGCTTTTGTTCGTTCTTGTTGTGGATCTTCAAAGATCTGTTTTGGAGTCCCCTGCTCAGCGATAACTCCTTCATCCATAAAGACCACACGTGTAGACACATCTTTGGCAAATGCCATTTCATGCGTCACGATGATCATCGTCATATTTTCTTTTGCAAGTTCCTTGATGACATCCAAGATCTCTCCGACCATCTCTGGATCCAAAGCGCTAGTCGGTTCATCAAAAAGCAATACTTCCGGCTGCATACACAGCGCACGCGCGATCGCAACACGCTGTTTTTGACCACCAGAGAGCTGAATGCTTCCGGCATTGGCAAATTGTTCCATACCGACTTTTTTCAAATAGTACATCGCTGTTTCCCGCGCTTCTTCTTTGCTTTTCTTCAAGACCTTGACCTGGCCGATCATGCAGTTTTGTAACACCGTTTTATTGCTGAAAAGATTAAAGTTTTGAAAAACCATTCCTACTCGCGAACGATACTGATTCACGTTCATTCCTTTTTCTGCGATGTTCTTGCCATGAAACAAGATTTCCCCACCACTTGGAGTTTCCAACATATTGATACAGCGAAGCATCGTAGATTTTCCTGATCCGCTAGAACCGATAATTGTCACGACTTCTCCTTTTTGAATGGTAAAATCGATATCATGCAAAACCTGCAAGGAGCCATAATGCTTTTTCAAATGACATATTTCAATAATTTGTTCCATAATACCGTACCCCTTTTTATGCACAATAGTCGTGTTTCGATTCTATGCTTAAACGTTTTTCAATCAAATTTAAGATAAAGGTTGCGACTGTTGTCAAGATCAAGTAGATGATGATCTCAACAAAATACGTGTTGACCGCCTGATAGTTACTACCGGCAATTGCACGGCTTTGTGTAAACAGATCTAATACCCATACGACATTCAACATGGAGCTATCTTTGATATTGACGATCAGCTGATTTCCAATCGATGGAAATGCATTGCGGATCGCTTGAGGAAAGATGATGTAAAGCAATGTCTGACGTGTAGACAGTCCGATACTTTTCGCTGCTTCTCTTTGCCCGTTATCCACTGATTGTAAACCAGAACGAATGATTTCTGCCATGTAGGCACCCGTATTGATCGAAATGACAAAGATACCGGCTACAGGGCCGCTCCAGCCGACCAGTGGTTTTAGACTATAGTAAAGAAACATTGCCTGCACCATCATCGGTGTTCCGCGAAATACCCAAATATAAAAGACCGTAAACCACTGTCCGATACGTTTCAATATCCGGATCACCACAGAATCGGATTCATTCACTTCCAATGATCGAATAGCCCCCAATACCAGGCCGATGAGAAAGCCGGCAATTGTACCAATTATTGCATAAATCAATGTATTCTGTACACCGTACAAGAACATATCTATATTGTCTAGAAAGATTTGCCAGCTTTGTAGTAAATCTAAATTCATATCGATGATCCGCCTCTCTAATCGTTAAAATTAATCTGCATTTGCCGGCTGAATTTCAACCGCTTTTTGCATATACTCTACTCTTGTATCCTGATCGATGTTATCTAAAGCTTCCTGAACTTTATTGAACATTTCACTATCACGACTACCTTCTGGCATTGCGATCGATACGGTCGTGTCTGCTTCAAAGCCTTTTCCTTCGTCAAATGTGATATAAGTCAGATCATCATTCGCCGCAACGATACCTTCTGCTACTGCAATTTCTGCCGTAATGCCATCCACGTCACCATTTTGTAAGGCAACGACCATTTCCGGATAGTTGTCTTTTGGTGTTACATGATTGACTCCTTCGATCTGGTCGATCACATCGTCATAATTTGTACCCAGCTGACCAACAACGTTTTTACCGCTAAACTGCTGAATATCCGTATAGTCTGCCTGTTCACTATCTTTACGAACGATCATGATCATCCCTTGTGAATCATAATATGGCGTCGTGAAATCTGCACTCAGTTCTCTTTTTTCGTTCGCCGTCATACCAGCGATGACCGCATCCAGATCGCCGCTATCCAAAGACGGCAATAAGGAATCCCATGTCACTTGTTTGATAACAAGCTCCATTCCAAGCTGATCCGCAATATTTTTTGCGATCATTACGTCATAGCCATCCGCATAACCAGATCCTTCCAAAGCGATCGAAGAATCTGTCTGTACACTGGATAACCAGTTAAATGGAGCATAGTTACATTCCATTCCAACGACAAACTGTTCTTTTTCACCGCTTGCAGGTTCTTCGCTGCTGCCGCATCCTCCCAACATTGTCAGCGCCATGGCTGATGCGCAAACAAATGCGCCAATTCTTCTTTTCATAAACATTTTCCTCCCTGTGTATGTTTACAAAAAAGAGTCGTGCTATTAGCACGACTCAATTTCTATCCAGTCCTCTAATAGCGCCTCTTCATAAGAATCTTATGAAGGAGTGCTGCAAGTATTTCCTGCAGCCCCAGGTTCATGTCCGCCAACATTTCACCTTCGGCAATGATTACCTTTCCAGTTGTTCCTCGCCTGCCGGCTCCCAGCTGTACTCTGATGCATTGCTGCCTCTAAACTCTTGTTTGTATGTCCTATATTATATACGATTTATACGCTTTGTCAACCAAAGACTCATTTTTTGAAAACCAAAGACACCAAAGACTCATTTTTTGAAAACCAAAGACTCATTCTTTTTGAAAACTACGAATGCTTTTTCAATGAACGCACAACAGACCCATGTTTTCTAAAAAAACGGACACACCAAAGAATAAAGACAATAAAAACGATTCCATCCAAGAACGTAATGATACAAGCAAAAGGATTGGCACATTGCAGCTGCTCTTGCAGATATTCTAAATCATTCGGCGCATAACCTTTTTCACATGGGCGTAATGCACGACAGCAGAAAAAAACTACATTGATCATATATAGACCAAAGGCAATCATCATTCCTATGCTTTTTTTATTCTGCGGCTCTTGAAGCAACATCTTCCACTGTGTTTTCATAGTTTCAGTATGAGCGCAAAGCGCCGCTTTTATAAAGGAATTCTCAATGCAATTATATCCAGAAAATCACCTGTATAACTAAAAAACACCTCCTCATTCGTAGTTGAATGTGAGGTGTTTTCCTAACAGACAGTTTTACTTTATTGAGCCGCTTTTACCATGAAATCACAAACTTTGCGTGAGAATTCCATCGGATCTTCTACCGGGAATCCCTCAATCAACATCGCTTGAGTATACAGCACATCCGCATATTCTTTTACGGCTTCTTTATCCGTTGCATATACTTTCTGCAACGCCGCAAAGATTGGATGTTTGGCGTTGATTTCCAAGATACGCGTTGCTTTCATACCGTATGGGTTTCCTTCTGGCATTGCAGAAAGCACTTTTTCCATTTCAAACGACATGCCTTCATCACTGGACATGCAAACCGGATCATCTACCAAGCGTGTAGAAATCTTCACATCCTGTACCTTGTCTTTTAAAGCTTCTTTCAGATCCGCTAACAGATCTTTATTCTCTTCTGCTTTCTGTTCAACTTCCTTTTTCTCTTCCTCGCTTGCCAGATCCAAATCTCCCTGCGAAATATTCTTAAACTGTTTTTCTTTATAGTTACCAAGTGCCTGTAAAGCAAATTCATCTACATTATCCGTTAAGTAGAGAATCTCATAATCTTTTGCTTTGACAGATTGTACCATTGGCATGCGATCGATCTTGTCGACATCTTCTCCAGATACAAAATAGATATATTTTTGGTCTTCCGGCATACGTGCAATATATTCATCTAATGTGACGAGCTTTTTCTCACGAGATGAATAGAACAACAACAGATCTTGCAGCAGTTCTTTATGCATTCCATAATCATTATAGACGCCAAATTTAATTTGCAGACCAAAGTTGCCCCAGAACTTTTCATACTCTTCACGTTCATTACGCATCATCAACAACAGCTCTGATTTGATCTTCTTTTCGATACGATTTGCAATGACCTTGAGCTGACGGTCATGCTGCAACATCTCACGAGAAATATTCAATGAGAGATCTTGTGAATCCACCAATCCTTTGACAAATCGGAAATGCTCTGGAATGAGTTCTTCCGCCTTATCCATAATGAATACACCACGGCTGTATAACTGCAAGCCCTTTTTGTAATCCTGTGAATAATAATTCATCGGTGCTTTTCCTGGAATGAACAATAACGATGTAAAGCTGACATTTCCTTCTACACTGAAATGAATGACTTTTTGTGGATCGGTGAAATCCATAAATTTGTCTTTGTAAAAATTGCTGTATTCTTCTTCTGTGATATCATTCTTATTTCGCTTCCAGAGTGGAACCATTGAATTCAACGTTTTGGTCTCGATAATCGCTTCATACTTCGGTTCAGCATCTTCCTTGGCATTTTCTTCTTCCACACGTTTTTGTTCTTCTACTTCCATGCGAATCGGATAGCGAATGTAATCCGAATACTTGCGAACCAAACGCTCAATCTCATACTGAGCCAAGAATTCATCATAGTTCTCATCTTCTGTATTCTCTTTCAGATATAGGGTGATCTCACTTCCCCAACCATCTTTCTCACATGGTTCTAGCGTATAGCCATCACTGGCGTTACTTTCCCAGCGATATGCCTGCTCTTCGCCATATTTTCGAGAAGTGACCACCACTTTTTGCGCAACCATGAACGCGGAATAGAAACCAACACCGAATTGTCCGATGATATCGACATCGCTTTCCTTCCCGTCTTCTAATTTCTGTTTAAAAGCCAAGGATCCGCTTTTAGCAATCGTTCCTAAGTTTTCTTCCAATTCATCTTTATTCATTCCCAAACCGTTATCACGAATCGTAATCGTACGCTCATCGCGATTTACATCCAGATGAATCTCGAACGCATCCCGATTGATATCTTGATAATTCTCCGTCAATGAAAGGTAGTACAATTTATCGATGGCATCGCTTGCGTTAGAAATCAATTCACGCAAAAAAATCTCTTTGTGCGTATAGATCGAATTGATCATCAAATCCAATAAACGCTTCGATTCTGCCTTGAACTGTTTTTTTCTGCTCATGCTGCATTCCTCCTTGTTAGCACTCAATATTTAAGTCTGCTAACAGTATAGCGCACTTCCTTAGCACAGTCAACACCTGAGTGCTAATTTTTTTTAAATTAGCGTTTCTCGCCAAAACGAAACAAGGCATTTTATTTCAAAAAAAGAAGCTGTGCACAAAATCAAATGATTTCAATTACCCAGCTTCTCTTTAACAAATTATTTAGATATGCTTATCTGCATATCCTTGATCAAATCAAAAGGATTCGCCTTGTCCTTTCTAAATATAATTTCATTTCGCATCACCTTCCTTGTGTTATGCTATCTGGTTTTACTATAACATAAATCCCTACTCTGACAATAAAATTGGTAAAATATGCTTGTTTTGTGGAAAACACAGTTTTATATGGTTCGATAAACAGGAAGATTTTGCGAAATTATGTGATTCTTACAAAACACGTGCAACTTTTTCTGTTTTCTGTATAATAGGATTATAAAAAGAAAGGCTAGGTGATTGCTTGTATATCCTATATATTTTCCTGTTTTTGTCAATATTGCAATTTGTGATGTTTCGCATGCCAGGATTATTACTCATTCTCGTTGTCGCTTATGCCATCTACTCTCTCATTCAATCACGAAAATTACGTCAAAGTACCTACCAAAGTACTGGCGGTTATCAACAAAGACAATCGAGTGCAAATGCGTCATCTCGCAAGCGCGACCAAGACATTTTCGATGTTGAATACACAGAACATGAGTTATAGAAATATTTCCTAAAGGAATACGTTTATTAAAAGGAACGATTGATGTACCGTTCCTTTTTTTATTCGCTGCGTAAAGCTTCGACAGGATCTTTTTTTGAAGCGATCCGTGATGGAATCAAACCGGCAATCGTCGTCAACAGAAGTGAGATCAAGACTAGGAATACTCCACCAAGCACCGGCAATGAAGCGATGTTCGATACACCGGTCAACTGTTCGACCAAAACGGAAATCGGAAAATTCAACAACAAGGTAACTCCTATTCCTAGAAGGCCAGAAATCAATCCAATGATAAAGGCTTCTGCATTAAATACGTGTGAGATATCCCTCTTACTGGCGCCGATTGCGCGCAGAACACCGATTTCTTTTGTTCTTTCCAGCACGGAAATATAGGTGATGATGCCAATCATGATACTGGATACGATCAATGATACGCTGACAAACGCCATCAGGACATAACTGATGATATCGATGATCGAAGTGACAGATTCCATCATCATTCCAACCAAATCATTATAAACAATGACGTCAGCTTCATTGTTTTTATCTCTTTGCATCCGGTTATATACGTCGATCTCTTCCGCAATCAGCTCTTTGTCTTCAAAAGAATTTGCATAAATGCTGATCGAACTAGGCGTATCGAGATCGATAGCGCCTAACTTGCGCAGATTGCTTTCATAAGTAGCGTTGCGGTTCTCACTGTAATCCGCCATGAATTGTGCCAGCTCTTCTTGGCTCATCATCGCGAACTGCATTTGTTGTTGTGCAGATAATGAAGAAAGATCCAGTTCCTGTTGTGAATCAAATTCCACTTGCGTAAAAACATTGATATCTGGATTTTCTCGTTGTTCTTGCACGATCTGTGACTGTTCCGCCTCTTCGATCACATATTCAAGCAAGTCCTGGGAATAATAGATGCCTCCCATCTCTTTCTTACTGGAGCTTTCACTTGGCGCAATGATGCCGACCACGCGCATCGTTTTTCCCTTTGCAAGTGCCTCTTGCAAGAAATCTTCATCTTCACTTCGATTGAGCCATAAGCCATTCACATTTTGATAGAGGTCACTATTCAAGACAAGCTGAAATTCCATGCCCAACAATTCTTGCATCGTATAGTTCTTTCCTTCACTCAAGGAAACTTCTCCACCATCTTGCAATGATTGGAAACTATCGATGACTTCTTGTTGATCCATCAATCCCAGCGAATATAAAGCATAATCACTGATCTCGTGATTTTCATCAACGGCGAGCACAACTTCATCAGAAGCGCTAGGCCATTTACCTTCGATCAAATCATATTCCTCATCGCGTAAGCTTTCACTCTCTGGTAAAGGGTTCCAAACTTCATTTTGCGATGAAGAAAGTGTACCCATGAATGCTTCGCTCATTTCACTCATCGTAGAAAATCCCAATTCATCCAGCAATTGATTCGGACTAACTTGAACCAATCCGCTTTCACTGTTTTCATTATATACGTACAACTGTAAATCATACCCGTATTCAATTGCTTTTGCATACGTTTTTAACGAAGTGTCTTCATTTTCCAAATATTCCTTAAATGCCTGCAGATTATTTTTCTCCATCTTTTCCGACATCGTTTCCAACATATCTTTAATGATTGCTTTCGTATAGATTTTATCATCATTGTGTTCTGCATCTGCTTCATTCAATCCCATCATTGTCTGCATCATGACGCTCATATCCATCGAACTATCTTCGATCGTGATCGGGTAAGAGGATAGCGTCTCTTGTTCCACACTGTTGATATATGCCTGTACACCATTCGATAACGACATGATCAAAGCAATCCCAATGATCCCTATACTTCCAGCAAAAGCTGTTAAAAACGTACGTGCTTTCTTTGTCATCAAATTGTTCAAACTAAGAGATAGAGCTGTTAAAAAAGACATGGAAGGTCGTTTTTTTCTACTTTCTACTCTAGTATCTTCCATTGAATCCATTTGATAAGGATTGCTGTCATCAACGACTTCTCCATCTAGCAGCCGAATGATTCGTGTCGAATAAGCGTCTGCCAGCTGCGGGTTATGCGTGACCATGATCACCAGTTTATCTTTCGCGATTTCTTTTAATAACTCCATGATCTGAACACTGGTTGCAGAATCCAAAGCTCCTGTCGGTTCATCTGCCAATAAAATATCCGGATCATTGATCAAAGCACGAGCGATCGCAACACGTTGCATCTGTCCTCCGCTCATCTGACTCGGTTTTTTATTGCATTGATCTTCCAGTCCAACCTTTTTCAAAACCTCTTTCGCACGATGCCTGCGCTCTTCTTTAGAAACGCCGGATAACGTCAGTGCCAATTCTACATTGGACAATACATTTTGATGAGGAATCAGGTTATAGCTCTGAAAGACAAAGCCGATCGAATGATTGCGATACTCATCCCAGTCCCGGTCTGTAAAATCCTTCGTCTGTTTCCCATTAATGATCAGCTCTCCGCTCGTATAGTGATCCAATCCACCAATGATATTCAACAATGTCGTCTTTCCGCATCCACTTTGGCCTAAGATTGAGACAAACTCACTTTTCCGAAAAGATAAAGATATTCCTTTTAACGCATGGACGATTTCATTCCCGCTATCATAATCTTTTTTTATCTGCTTTAGTTCCAGCATCTCTTTCGCTCCTTTTATATGAATTCAAAACTACTATGAAAAAATGGTAACACTCTCTCTATTAAAACTCAATGGTTCCTCCATATTTCCTTACCCCTCCTTCTAAACAATCCTGCAATCAAGAGAGGTTTGATATCTCTTCCTGATTAAGACCATTTTCCTTCTGCATTTTATTTTTTTACAAATTGCAACAATGAAGTACTTCTTGTATAATTTTTCTATGGAAAAATGGCGAGATTTTTTAAAAAAACATCAAATCGTGAGAGGAACTACCTATTGGCATCTTCTGTTCTGGTTACGCAATACCCTTCGGTTTGAAATCATCTATCGTTTACTGATGATCTTGATTATTCATCCTTCTATCAATCTCTTATTAAATTATTATATCAGTTATACAAGCTATCATTCTTCTTTAACTAATTTCACGATATTTTCTGCTTTTTTGACCCCTTTTGGAATCATAGTAGTGCTGATCATCACGATTGTCGCTTTGCTCACCATCGTTTTTGAACTGTTGACATTGATTGCAATGACATATTGCATGTTGCACAAGATCGAATACACGACCTCTTCCCTCTACCATACGACATTTTCGCAGCTGAAGACGATGCGGCATCCTTCAGCGGTTTTAGCCGTAATCTATTTTATCGGATTACTGCCACTGACCCATATCGGTTACATCTCCTCTTATCTGACAACTCTGCAGATCCCTAGATTCATAACCAGTGAACTGACTCTTACAGCGCATGGACAAATCGCAGTGATCCTGTTTTTTCTACTGGTATTCGTTTTATATGGGGCATGTGCTTTTGTACCATTATATCTCTTTGAAAATACGACTACGTTTTGGAAAGCCTGCAAAAAGAGCATACAAACGCTCTATCATATGAAGCATAAACAGCAATTCCTTTTATTCTTGCTTATTCTTTCCTGTGTTTTCTTCAACCTCATCCTTTTGCAGATCTTACCGGTACCTGTGTTAAAAAATAGTGACTTTAACATTTATTTATTTCGGTACTTTTTCCATTCCTACCATTTCCGCGTACAATTAGCCATTACGATCCTTTTCTGGTTCTTCCTTTATATGATCTCCATGTATTTCTTCGTTTCGATCATCTCGTTATTTGAACGATCCCAAGACGACTGGGCGATCCAAATCAAAGAAGAAACGCATCCTTTTTTTGCTCATCGCCTTAGCGCCAAGCTAAAACGTTCTGCACGGGCAATCGGATCACACCTGTATGAACGATTATCCCTTTTCTCTCATCGCTGGATGTTGATCTGGCTTCTTTGCCCATTGATGATCTTGCTGATGATCCTCTATCTGGATCAAAGTCCGCACATGCATGTTCCATGGGTCATCGGGCATCGCGGGGACAGCTCTGCTGCTGAAAATTCGCTAAAGGGTATTCAAGCGGCTTACCTGCATGGTGCAGATTATGCAGAAATTGATATCCAACTGACAAAAGATCAACAGCTTGTCGTCTTTCACGATTCAACAACTGCTCGTTTGTCAAATCAATCTCTTTCGATTAAAGAACATACGTTAGATCAGCTGCAGCAGGTCGAGCTTGTCTCGCGTAATCAACATTACACCATGCCTTCATTACAAGAAGCGATCACTACTGCAAAAGAATGTGATTCCTCCTTTGGCTTGTTGATCGAATTAAAGCCGACACAGGGAGAAGAAAAAGAAATGGTTCGCGCTTTGATCAAAACAATCGAAGAAAATGATTTTGAAGATCAGGCAATTTTTATGTCGATGGATTATACTGCTGTTTCCTATCTTCAGCAATTACGGCCAGACTGGTGGATAGGCTATTGTATCTTTGGCTCGTTGGGAAAGGTCGAGCAAGATCTCAACGTCGATTTTCTGGCTATTGAAGAGAGTCTGGTGAATACTCGTTTTCTTGAACAAGCTCGAAAAAACGGTATTCCTGTTTATATATGGACAGTGGACGATTATTATTCCGTCCTTAACTATCTGCGAATGGGCGTCAGCGGAGTGATCGGCGATCAAGTGGAAGAAATACAAGAAGCAAGAGATGCTTATCTGCGCTATGATAAGGAAAACTATGTGTATGAAGGAAAGGGTTATCCTCATTGAGAATAGGAGTGGTATTCATGCGAGAATGCGAAAAGATGGATAAAGGACTTTGGTATGATGCGAACAATGATGAAGAGCTATTACAAAAACGAGAAAAAGCAGAGGTTCTTTGCTATCAATTCAATCATACATCCCCTAATGATACGCTACAGAAAAAGCACCTGCTGGCACAATTGCTGCCGCATGCGCATCAAACTGTCACCATTCTCTCCCCCTTTTACACCGATTATGGGGATCACTGTTTCATAAAGGAAAAGACATTTATCAATCGCCATGCCTACCTGATGGATGGAGGCGGCATTCACATCGGATCGCATTGTTTTATCGGTCCTAATTGCAGCATCTACACCGCACTTCATCCCCTCGATCGCCAACAGCGTGATCGAGGATATGAAAAAGCGCTAGGAGTCGTCATAGAAGATCATGTCTGGATCGGTGGAGACGTCACGATCCTCCCCGGAGTCACGATCCACGAAGGAGCTGTCATCGGTGCAAAAAGCCTGGTTGCCAAAGATATTCCAGCAAATACTCTCGCCTTTGGAAATCCTTGCAAACCCGTTCGTTTGATCACAGAGAAAGATCGCTGCAGAATAGAGGACGATGAATAACCTGCTGCATTTCTTTATTCTTACTAAATTTTATCTCATGAATCTAATCTCCGCACCATTGAACATGATAAATCTCAATTTCACATTCTGACTCAACTTTTTCCATATACTTCTCATTAAAAAATATTCATCACATTGACCCTCTGATTCGCATGATCAATGAGTTCATATTTAGAGATCTTGTAATTTCTTTGCGAGTACACGTACTTCTTATCATATCGATTTGTCTCATCTGTGATAACCTATCCAGTATTTCTTTTGAAGTTTCATATGCTTCGCTTTTGAAACAGATGCAGCTTTAACATCTGAAGTACTTTCAAGAATAATATTTCCTCTAGGTCAATTTTTAACTCTTTCTTATCAAACAAGCAATCGGCAAAACATCATCTCAATATACAAAAACAGATGGTGTCGGGATACAATTACCTCCATAAAACCATCTGTATTTTACTTTATAAAGTGCTTGATTCTTTCAATACATATAAATGCGGAATCAAGCAGGATAATGTCTTTCTAATGAAACATATCTTTTTTAATGAAGATCCACGTTGCGATTCCCATTGCAATAAGGGCAAAGAGCATTGGCATCAGCCATGTTTGTGCTGCCGGTAAGCCATCCACATTCATTCCATAAAAACCGAAGATGATGTTGGGAATTGCCATTACGATCGTGATGACCGTCAAAACTTTCATGACGATATTCAGGTTATTCGAAATTACAGAAGCGAAGGCATCCATCGTACCTGACAAGATATTCGAATAAATGTTACACATCTCGATCGCCTGATGAATTTCAATCAGCACATCATCCAGCAGGTCTTGATCTTCCTCATACAGTTTGATGAATTTTCCACGCATGATCTTGTTTATGACAATCTCATCACTTTTTAATGATGTTGAGAAATAAACCAGTGATTTTTCTAATCCTAACATCTGAATCAGCTCTTCATTTTTCATGGACTGATGCAATTTTTGTTCCGTACGAGAAGACAATCGATCGATCTGGCGCAAATAGATCAGATAACGCTGAGAAATTCTCAGCAACAGCAATAACAAAAACCTTGTTTTCATATCGGTACGCACGCCGCGCACGATACCGTTCGCCATATCCTCAATGTTGAGGTTCTCATGCAAACTGATCGTGATGACATAGCCTTTCATGATGATTACGCCTAACGGCAAGGTCGTATATTGCAATGTATTTTCATCATAATGATCTTCTCTTTCCTCAGAGCTTGGATAATCGACAATGACTAGTGTCTGATTTTCATCGTCGTCATAATCGATATGGGCATTCTCTTCTTCATCCAGAGAGGATTTCACAAATTCTGGTAAAACACCAACGTTGTGCACGAGAAAATCGATCTCTTCATCGCTAGGAGACACCGCATTGATCCAACAGCCCGGTTCCGGTTGTTCGATTCGCTTCGTCACATTATCAAAAGACTTGTAAAACTCAAGCATATCTTCATCCTCCTTTTTATTACAGGAGGACTATCTGGTATATGCCTCCTGATTCTCTTTTCGTTTGCTAATTCTATACTGATTCGCTTCGGGCTCAGGAGCCATATACAACACCTTCTTTCACTCTTTGGGTATTATAACACAGATTTCGTAAAAAGAGCGCATTAGAAATGAAAAAATTAAATAGAAAACATGCCGTATCCACCGCATGTTTTACTCTTTATTCTGCCAATTCCGCAATTCTGCTAACGGTTGAGCAAATCCTTTTTGCTGGACATTTTTTGCCTGTTGCAAACCACGTGCATGCTCCTGCATCACTTCTTCATAAAATCCCCTGGCAGAAATGCGGATTGCTCCTTGACCAATGGCAATCAATTGCTCCAGACCATCAGAAGTCGCAACAGTGACCCGATAGTCCTTGGCCAGATGATTGGTTGCTTGCTCGATATAACTATCAGCCGTCTGTGCAGTCTTCGTGTAGACCACATAAATATTGTCTATTTTTTGCATTGTCCCATTTTGATCCTTGACCTTATATGCATCAAAGACCAATATGAGCGTACATTGTCGATATCCCTGATAGTTGCACATGAGCTGGATCAATGCATGACGAGCCGCATCCAGATCCTGTTTTGCTAAATTTGACAATGCATCCCAATCATGAATGATATTGTACCCGTCTACCAACAAGCACTCTGGCAGACTCCTTTCTTTGTCCATACGCTGTTGTTCATGCCGTTCATAGCTTTCACGATGATTGATCTTTTGTTTTTTTGTTTTGTAGGTTTGATCAAAGATCGCTTGGAGTTCTTCATCCTCTTGGAAAGAAGATTGTATCTTTTTCGTATTAGATCTTTTACTTGGTGTGATCGATGGTTCCTTCTTCATTTCATAGCTGTATGGCAGATGCATATGCTGTTCGACCTGATCCCATGGTACATAATACCCCGCTCCATGTGTGCAGAAGATAGAACCACAAGGATGGTCAACATCACGGTCACAATCATATCCTTTTGTTTCTAAAACGTTCTGTGCCTGTTGACATGGACGGTAATTGGCAAATGTATAATACAAGCGTCCTCGTCCTTTCGTAAAAGAAGAAAGTTCTTTTGCGACCGACTGCACGCCTGAAAGCGGTGCACATCCAGACAAACGCGCAGATCCTTCTTCTGCTTCCTGTAACTGAAAACTGCCTTGGATTCGTTCTATTTCAAAAATGGCTCGTCCTAAGGCTTCTTGCGGAACTTCTATGCGAAAATCGCAATAAGGTTCCAACAATACGCTTTTCCCACGGCGCAATCCATGACGAATCGCCCGATAGACAGCTTCACGGAAATCTCCTCCTTCCGTATGTTTTAAATGTGCTTTCCCGCTTAACAGAGTAATACGAAGATCCGTGATCGGAAATCCGCCTAATACCCCTGGATGTTCCCGTTCCAAAATGTGGGAAAGGATCAAACGCTGCCAAGAAAGTGCCAGATCTTCTTCTAAGCAACGACTCGCTGCTTGTAATCCGCTGCCAGGCGGCAAAGGTTCCAACAATACATGCACTTCTGCATAATGACGCAGCGGTTCAAAATGACCAACCCCTTCCACTGGTTCCAAGATCGACTCTTTATAAATCACGCTGCCATCATCTACAGCAACCGTTAAATGGAAACGTTCCAGCAACTGTTGTTGGAGCACTTCACATTGAATCTCCCCCATCAGCTGAACATGTAACTGTTGGCTGTTTTCATCAAAATGAACATGCAACTGCGGATCTTCCTGCGCTAGCTGTTGACAAGCCATGAACAATGTAGTCAGATCACCATTGGCAAGCGGATGCAGCTGATACGTCATATAAGGAGTTAATGATGCTTCAATCTGTGTTTTTTCAAATCCTAATCCCTCTCCTGGATATAAAGAACGAATCCCTTTGACTGCGCAGATCATCCCTGCACTTGCTGATTGCAGCAATTCATAATTTTTACCGCAATAACGGCGCAGCTGATCTGCTTTTTCTTCTTGATAGAGCTTTTCTTTCACACGCAACATGCCGCCAGTGATCTTCAAATATGTCAGGCGATTTCCTTGCTCGTCCACATTTACTTTAAATACACGTGCTCCAAATGTACTTGGATAATCTCTCATTCGAGTATAACGATCCAATGATGCAAACAGTTCCTTAACTCCTTGCATTTTCAATGCTGATCCGAAAAAGACAGGAAACAGTTTTCGCTCTTGGATCAAAGAAGCAATCATCTCTTCTTCTATTTCACCTGTTGCCATATATTGTTCCAAAGCAGCTTCACTACACAAAGCAGTTTCTTCCATCCAGTGATCGCTGTCATCAAAACAGACACAATGTTCATCAAGCTCCTGCTGCAGTTTCTGCATGATTTGTAATGATCCTTCATGTGCGATATCCATCTTGTTTACAAAAAGAAAACAAGGAAGATCATAATGCTTGAGCAGACGCCAGATCGTACGTGTATGTGCTTGTACCCCATCTAACGCACTGATGACGA
Source organism: uncultured Merdibacter sp. (assembly GCA_965151435.1). Lineage (GTDB taxonomy): Bacteria > Bacillota_I > Bacilli_A > Erysipelotrichales > Erysipelotrichaceae > Merdibacter. Next base: position 16,328 of record CBCTZR010000002.1, read on the forward strand.
CAAGTGCATAATCTAACACCGATAACGTACGTTCCATCTCAGCTGAAAAATCAACATGCCCTGGCGTATCCAATAAAGTATAGCCGCTTCCGTTGTAAGGAAGATACGCCTGTTTAGCAAAAATGGTAATTCCCCGCTGCATTTCTTGCTGATAAAAATCCAGTGTCGCATCCCCATGATCCACTCGTCCACGTTTTCGTATGCTTCCGCTCAGATAAAGCATTCCTTCACTTAATGTCGTCTTGCCTGCATCAACATGAGCTAATAAGCCGAATACGATCTGTTTCTCCGCACGATGCTCCATGATCATACCTTCCTTCTGCATATCGCTTTTAATCATACCATACTCTTGAATTCTCGTCGATAAAGCTGTGCCATACATAATAAAAAGACCTTTGCGGCCTTTTTATCTGGTTGTAAAGTTTTGCAAGCTGTAAATCGTTATCCAAGTGCATCTGGTTGCGGAGGTTTATCGTTCCTGCTGTTTTGTTGAGGTTGTCAAGAGGATCACACAGCATGAACTTGATCTTGGCTGTAAATCCGTCATTAGTTACCCTTGTCTAACTGATGAAAGTATAGCATAATCCCTTTTAGAAATCCAGTCTTTTTTGTAAAAAAGTTAGTTATTGCTAATATTTAATCTCTTTTCCGAAATGCCTGGTAATCCGATGTATGTAACAACGCATTCGCATGTGCGATCAATTCCTCACTTGGAGCTTCGATTCCTTCCAACGGATATGGAATCCGTAGTTCCTTCCATTTAAAGACACCTAGCGTATGATAAGGCAATACTTCGAAACGTTCAACATTCGTTAATGTGCGAACAAATGCATCCAAACGCTGCAGATCTTCGTCGCTGTCATTGCGCTGGGGCACCAAGACATGGCGGATCCATACCGGTTTATGTATCTCATCCAGATAGCGCGCACAATCCAAAATATTAGCATTCCCCCATCCCGTCAGTTCTCGATGTTTCTCATCGTCGATATGCTTGATATCCAGCAGGATGAGATCAGTCAGACCCATCAGCTCTCGGAATTTAGAGAAGAATGGCTCTTCCCTCGTAAATGGCTGCCCGCATGTATCAATAACAGTATGTATACCTTCTTTTTTAGCGAGCGCAAACAATTCCAGCAAAAAATCAATTTGTAACAGCGGCTCTCCACCGCTGACCGTGATACCGCCTTGATCTCGCCAATAGCTGCGATAGCGCAAAGCTTTTGTCAGGACATCTTGTGCTTTGCTCTCTCCTTTACAAATCTGCCAAGTATCTGCATTATGACAAAACTGACAACGCATCTGACATCCTTGCAAAAAAATGACATATCGAATTCCTGGTCCATCGACCGAACCAAAGGTTTCGATCGAATGGATGGCTCCTTTGCATGTTTCCATAGACATTCTCCTTTGACAAAAAGGTCTGTTTAGAAACAGACCTTGTTTGAACGATTAAAGATGATCATGACACGTACGAGCGATGACATCCAACTGCTGTTCACGCGTCAGGTCGATAAATTTCACTGCATATCCTGATACACGAATCGTGAAGTTTGCATATTCTTCCTTCTCCGGGTGTTCCATTGCGTCTTTTAATTTCTCAACGCCGAATACGTTGACATTCAAGTGATGTGCACCTTGGTCAAAGTATCCATCCATTGCACGTACCAGATTATCGACACGCTCTTGCTCATCATGTCCCAGTGCTCCCGGGTTGATCGTTTGTGTATTGGAAATTCCATCCAATGCATATTCATAAGGTAATTTAGCAACTGAATTCAATGATGCCAACAAACCATTTTGTTCTGCACCATAAGATGGGTTTGCACCTGGTGACAACGGTTCACCCGCTTTGCGGCCATCTGGCATCGCTCCGGTTGCTTTTCCATATACTACGTTGGATGTGATCGTCAGGATCGAAGTGGTCGGCTCTGAATTGCGATATGTATGACGTTTTTCGATCTTACCCATAAATGTTTTCAGCAGCCATACCGCAATATCATCCGCACGATCGTCATCATTACCGTAACGAGGGAAATCCCCTTCAATTTCATAATCAACGACAAGGCCATCTTCATCACGGATCGTTTTTACTTTTGCATATTTGATTGCGCTCAGTGAATCGACAACATGAGAGAAACCGGCGATACCTGTCGCAAACGTACGGCGAACATCCGTATCGATCAAAGCCATCTGCGTAGCTTCGTAATAATACTTATCATGCATATACTGAATGAGGTTCAAGATGTTGACATAGAGGTCTGCAAGCCACTCCATCATCACATCATAACGATGCATCACCTCATCATAATCTAAGTATTCACTGGTAATCGGTTTATATTCCGGTCCCACCTGTGTTTTTGTCTTTTCATCGACACCGCCGTTGATCGCATACAATAAGCATTTTGCAAGGTTGGCACGAGCACCGAAGAACTGCATTTCCTTACCGGTCTGCGTAGCAGATACGCAGCAGCAAACAGCATAATCGTCTCCCCATACAGGACGCATAACATCATCATTTTCATACTGTACAGAGCTCGTCGCAATAGAGATCTTAGCAGAATATTTTTTAAATGCTTCCGGCAAGTGCGAAGAGTACAACACTGTTAGGTTTGGTTCAGGAGAAGGTCCCATGTTTTCCAATGTATGTAAAAAACGGAAACAAGTCTTTGTGACCTGATGACGTCCATCCATTCCTAAACCTGCTACATCCAATGTCGCCCAAACCGGGTCACCGGAGAATAGCTGATTGTAAGAAGGAATACGCGCAAATTTGACCATGCGGAACTTCATCGTCATATGATCAACAAGTTCCTGTGCCTGTGCTTCTGTTAAAATTCCTTTCTCCATATCGCGTTCGATATAGATATCCAAGAACGTAGAAACACGACCAACGGACATCGCAGCACCATTTTGTGTCTTGATTGCTGCAAGATAAGCAAAGTACAACCACTGGAAAGCTTCATGCGCATTCTTTGCTGGCTGAGAGATGTCATATCCATAGATCGCAGCCATTTCTTTCATACCGTGTAAAGCTTTGATCTGCTCTGCTAATTCTTCGCGCTGACGAATGATATCATCTGTCATCGTACCGCAGCCGCAATTTGCCTTATCTTTTTCTTTTTCTTCGATCAAATAATCGATACCATATAAAGCCACACGACGATAATCGCCAACGATTCTTCCACGTCCATATGTATCCGGCAAACCTGTGACGATCTTATTTCGACGTGCCAAACGCATCTCTGGAGTATATGCATCAAATACAGCCTGATTATGCGTTTTATGATATTTCGTAAAGATCTCATGTAACTTTTCGCTTGGTGTATAACCATAAGTCGTACAAGCTTCCTCAGCCATCTTTATACCACCATATGGCATAAAAGCACGTTTCAACGGTTTATCGGTCTGTAAACCAACTACCTTTTCAAGATCTTTTAATTCTTCTTTGATATAACCTGGACCATATGAAGTCAAAGAAGAAACCACTTCTGTCTCCATATCCAGAACGCCGCCTTTTGCACGTTCTTCCTTTTGCAGCTTCTGCAGTTCTCCCCACAATACATTTGTCGCTTCACTTGGTCCTGCTAAAAAGCTTTCATCCCCATCATATGGTTTGTAGTTATGTTGGATAAAGTCACGGACATTGACTTCTTCTTTCCAGATCCGTCCGCTGAACCCTTCCCATTCTTTGCGTTCAATCTTCATTCTTCGAAGCACCTCCTGTTTGCTATTATAAGAAATCTTTTCAACAGATTCAACCGCTTCCTCATTTCTTGCGCTCCAGCAAGTTAAAAGATGTTAACAAACGGTATCCTCATCATGTATCAAATCGATTTCTCTTTTCATCATTACATATAGCGAGCAGTTCGTATATTTTCAAATTTATCGTCTGTCCTCTTCTCTCGCCATGAAACTGATTTCTGTCCTTCACCTCCCAAATTCAGTATTGCTTACATTATACAGCAGTTTCTATCAAAAAAATATCAAAAGGCTCACAATCTTATTATTTTCTTTTCCATTGCAAACCTTTCAATGAGCATCACAGCAAATGCAGGAAGATCCAACAACCGATGATACCATTGCCCGTGGAAAAAAAGTGAATAAACCTCCTTCGCCTTTTATTTTGTACGGCTTGTAATGCTCTTTTCACTTCTGCACAGCTTTGATAACGATGTTCAGGCAAATATTGCAAGCAACGAACCAAGATCATCTTCAACTTGTCTTCTTTGCGATCCCATAGGTGAAATAAAAGAGCACCTAAGGCATAGACATCGCTGCGCACATCACTTTGCCCCATACCGCCATATTGTTCAGGTGCTGCAAATCCCTTGGTTCCTAAACACAGTGTATCGCTTTTCTTGTTCTCCTGATACAATCGTGCAGCGCCAAAATCGATCAGCATCAAAGATCCATTTTTTGTCACAATAACATTGTCAGGTTTCAGATCACGATAGATGATCATCGGCTGCTGTCCATGTAAATAGGAAAGCACTTCACACAGAGCAATTCCCCAGCAAAGGATCTGTTTATCATCAAAAGGACCTTTTCGCGCAAAACATTCAGCCAATGTTTCTCCCTTGATATATGGAAGCAAAAGCGCTCCTTCCTCTTCAAAGCTTTCCAATAAAGGAGGAATCATCGGATGCGTAAGTGAGCGAAGGAGCCTTATTTCCATCTGGATGCTCATTTTTGCCCACGCATTGTGAGGGCTTGCCTTCTTGAAGATACAGCAACAGCATCTCTTTTGATCCCAGACGAGCATTACCTTTGCCATCCACCCCTCACTGATCGTTTTCAAACATAGAAATCGCTGCTGCATATCCTCATTCCTCCTGGTATTTCTTATACGCTCTTTCCTGCCATTCACCTAACTTTTTCTTTAGTTTTTATTTGAACTATGCTATGATTTGAACGGTGGTATTCCCATATTTCGGAAACTGCACAGAAAAAAGCAAACAAAGAAAAGGCTGTATTCTTATGAAACAGCACTTGTCGATTGAAAAGAAAACAAAAAGTTTTTTTCTGTGCCGCGAGAGTGGCTTTTTTTATTAGTTTCTGCGAAAGGAGACAAACAAGATGAAGGAAATCACAGTTTCACAGATGAATGGCGTACAGATCGGACAAGCCCAAGATAAAGAAAATGGAACTGGATGCACCGTGATTTTATGCAAAGACGGAGCAACTGCCGGTGTAGATGTGCGCGGTGGTGGACCAGCGACAAGAGAAACAGATCTGCTCAATCCCAAGAACATGGTTCAGCAGATTCATGGGATCGTTCTATCAGGTGGCAGTGCTTTTGGTTTGGATGCCGCAGGAGGTGTCATGCGCTATTTAGAAGAGCAAGGCTGTGGTTTTGCGATTGCCGGTCAACATGTACCGATCGTCTGCGGCGCTTCACTATTTGATCTTTGCGTAGGAAACGGACGTGTGCGCCCAGATGCAGCAATGGGTTATGCAGCTTGTAAAGCAAGTGAGCAAAACCTCTTCCAAAACGGCAATTATGGTGCTGGAACCGGCGCTAGCGTCGGTAAGCTTCTAGGAGCCGATCATGCGATGAAATCCGGACAAGGAATGTATGGCGTGCAATGCAATGATCTACAAGTTTGTGCCATCGTAGCGGTAAATGCGTGTGGAAACGTACGAGATGTCGATACGCGTACATACATAGCAGGCGTTTATAAAGATCAGCGCATCATCGATCCTATCGAAGTGATGACACAGATGTGTGCAACTGATCAACTACCGCAAGGCAACACAACGATCGGATGCATCCTGACAAATGCAAAGCTCGATAAGAGCCAGTGCAATAAGATCGCCAGCATCGCTCATAATGGCTATGCCGATGCCATCTTACCTGTTCATACGATGAGCGATGGTGATACGATCTTCACCATGGCGCTTCAAGAAGTCAATGCAATGCCGGATGTCGTCGGAACGCTCGCAGTATATGCCATGGGAAAAGCCATCAATCGAGCAGTCCTGTCTGCACAAGCCGCATATGGCTTGCCATCGGCTGCTTCCATACGTCGTATCCAATCCGAACGACAGTAGAAAGGAATTATTATGAGAAACAAAAAAACAAAAAAAATGGTCTTATTTTCCATGCTGTTGGCAATCGAGGTCGTACTATCCTTTACACCGCTAGGATTCTTGCGCATCGGTTTTCTCAGCATTACGATGCTGCACATTCCAGTGATCATCTGTGCAATGGCATTAGGAAAACACTACGGAGCTGCTTTGGGGTTCGTCATGGGCTTTTGTTCCTTCTATAATGCAACATTCTCTCCGACAATCACAAGCTTCTGCTTTACACCGTTCTTTTCCATGGGCGGCGTTCAAGGAAGTCCAGCTTCCTTGCTGATCGCTTTTGTACCGCGAATCGCCTTGGGATATGGCAGCGGATGGTTCTATGAAAAACTCGTAACCAAACATGAGAAAATTGCTCCAGTCGTCAGCGGCTTATCAGGCGCATTGATCAATACGATCGGTGTACTAGGCGGAATCTGGATTTTCTTTAAAGAGCCTTATGAAGCTGTATTAGGAAATACCATTGTCACTTTGCTATTGACCACCGTCGGTGTCAATTCCATTGCAGAGGTCATTGTTGGCGTAATCGTTGCAATGGCACTACACGCAGTTTTAAAGCATAAAACATTATAAAAAGATTGAAGAGTCACTTTGACTCTTTTTTATTTGAATATCAAACTAATTTTTGCTATAATCTCTACCTGTGAATCCAAAGGAGGGATTTGATGAAAACAAAAGATTTAACGATCTGTGCTTTCTCTGCTGCCATTATTGCGCTATGCGCTTGGATTTCCATCCCTATGAGCATTCCTTTTACGTTGCAGACGTTCGCAATCTTTTTTATCTGTGGTGCTTTCGGTGCAAAACGCGGTTGTATCAGCATTGCTGTCTATTTATTGCTAGGTGCGATTGGTTTTCCGATCTTTTCAAACTTTCGCGGAGGTCTCAGCGTTTTATTTGGTACGACTGGTGGCTATATCTTCGGTTTCTTCATTAGCTCTCTTATTTTATGGGGAATGGAGCGATGGTGGAAAGAGCACGCGATCCGCTATTTTTTCGCTTGCTGCATCGCACTATTCGCTTGTTATTTGTGCGGTACTTTCTGGTTTTTATTTCTTAGCATGCAAAACGCACAGCCGCTGACGATCACTTCCATACTTATGATGTGCGTCATCCCTTTCATCATCCCCGATCTGATTAAGATATGGATAGCGATCTTATTATTGCATCGCTTTGCAATTTTTCAAAAGAAACAATAAAAAACAAAAAGAACCTCGTTCAAAGATAAATCCTCAAAGGATCTTATCCCTTAGCCGAGGTGCGATAACGAAGGAAATATGTAAGGTGGCGGAGCAGCCGAAGGGCTGTGCCGCCGCTTTGCGTTGTCAGGCTGTTTTCTTCTTTCGGTTTTGCATACCGAGTCTGCCGTCGAGGGCAACGCAGTCCTCATCGGCAATATTGATAATGCCCGCGGTCTTGTAGTAAATCTCTATCTTCTGTTTTCTGTGGCCGCTGCTCTTGTCGGGAGCGTGTACCACAATTCTGTCAACCAGATCGTTCAGGATTTCCGCAGTGAGTTCCTCAGGATCGGTGTATTTGCACATTCCTCAGAAACTGCTGAAGGTCGTGCTGTTCCTGCTCGCCGCTGTCAATCAGCTCCTGTAATTCAAGGATTGCCGCTTTGACATTCTGCTGTTCTGTTTCGTACTCGGAGGAAAGCTTGTCAAACCGCTCCGCCGATAGCCTGCCCGACACCATATCCTCATAGATTCGCTTGAAAAGCGTGTCCAAGTCTTCATCACGGCGCTTCAGCGTCACAATGTCAACCTGTGCCTTTTCAACGGATAATTTTCGTTCTGTATTGGCTTTTTCCATTTCCTTTTTGACAAAGGACGCTTCAAACTGCTGGATATAGGACAGCACGCCCTGAATGTGGCGAAACACCAATCTGTCCAGCGTTACTGCTCGGATATAGTGCCCGGTGCAGGTTCCTGTATTGCTTCGGTAATTAGCGCAAACAAAGAAATCCTGATTCCCTTTGAAAGCGTTTGTTGTGCAGTAGTGCAGTTTTGCTCCACAGTCTGCACAGAATACCTTGCCCGAAAAAATGGAAATTTTGCCTGTTGCTGTCGGTCGGCGTTTGTGTTTGCGGATTTCCTGTACCGTCTCAAAAATATGCCTGTCAACAATGGCAGGATGGGTATCCTCAAATATCCGGCGGTTTTCCTTTTCATTCCACACACGCTTTTTGCTGCGGTAATTCTTAGAGGTTGTCTTGAAGTTTTCGGTATGCCCGATATATTCCAGCTTCTCTAAAATCCCTGCAACGGTTTTCTGCGCCCACTTGTACGGCTCGGCAGGAAGCAGTTTTCTATCCTTCTGTGCTTTGTATGCCGTTGGAGTCAGCACTTTTTCCGCTTTCAGCTTCTTAGCGATCTGCGTAGGCCCAAGTCCGTCATAGCACAGCTTGAAGATATACCGCACGGTTTGCGCCGCTTCTTCGTCGATCAGCCACTTATCCTTATCTTCGGCATCCTTAACGAATCCGAATGGCGGATTGGTAGTCAGGTGCTTACCGCTTTCGCCTTTCATTCGGAAGGTGGACTTGATCTTCTTGGCGGTATCTCTGGCATAAAGCTCATTGCAGAAGTTGCGGATCGGCGTCATGTCAAATTCCGTCTGTACGGCGGAATCCACATTGTCGTTGACAGCGATAAACCGCACATCATTTTCGGGAAAAACAATGTCCGTATACATCCCGACCTGCAAATAGTTCCTGCCAAGCCGGGACATATCCTTGACGATAACCGTTCCCACCTTGCCGCTTTCAATAAGCTGTTCCATTTCCTGAAAAGACGGACGGTCGAAGCTTGTACCTGAATACCCGTCATCCACAAAAAATTGCAGATGTTTGAAGCTGTGCTTTCGCGCATATTCCTTTAATAGTGCCTTTTGAGAGTTACTATGTAAAGGGTGGTTTCAGCCACCTAATACATATGACTGCGGCTCATTTGTGGTGAATGGAAAAGCAGTTATAGGAAAGGAGCAAAAATCGTATAACCGCTGAAATCCAACACAGGAGCTGTTGCTTTATGAAATCCCTGTTTGAACAGATGGGCGGCACTTACCGTCAAGAGAGCGATTACCTCATCCCGAATCTTGTCCTGCCGGACATCAGCAATAATCAGATCGGCAAATACGGGCGTATGCGCCGCCGTTATCTAAAAGAACACCGTAAGGTACTTTACACAAACTGCTGACATCAGGCAATTTGCACCGCCATTTGCAGGAAATCGACCAAGCCTGCAATGAGCGTATGGAAAGCATCGTATCTGCTATGGCAAGGCAGGAAGGCGTAACTGAAGCGTTAAAAGCAGCCGACCAGATGGAGTGGGTGCGCTGTATGAACAGTATTCGCAGCCGTGCGGAGGAAATTGTACTGACGGAACTTGTATATGCTTAATTGAATGCCCGTTATCGGCTGTATGGCTGATGACGGGCATTTTCCACTTCATCAATCTTCTTTCTCTGCGCTGGCTACAAGACGGTCAAAATCGCTCTGATACAAACGGTCTTGGATAATCCGATACTGTTCAAATTCACTTTCTGCAAAGGCTTTGGCGATTGCGGCAGTAACCTTTCCCTTATCCTGCAAAATTTCAGCATCATTGAATTGCAGAAACGCATCCAGCTTGGAAGCCCAATCCGCCATTGTCATGGGGATATGCCGTCTGGCCTGCCTTGTGGCATAGTCCAGATACATCGTGACAATCTCGTTCAACTCCTGCATCTCATCAACGGACAAGTAATTTTTTGCAATCGACACATCTGCTTTTACAATTTTTCCATCAGGAGCGTTGCGCCATGAGGTTAACCCCATATGTTCTTTTGTGTGGTCTGCTCTTGCTATAATGACTTCCGCTGCGGTATTTCTGTGAACGGCATAGTGCATCTTATTCTGTACCGTCGCAAAAAAATCTTTCGTAATCTGACTGTCAACGGAGTAGTCAACGGCAGTGGCATAAATATCCGTGATTTTCTGGTAAAAACGGCGCTCGCTGGCCCTGATTTCCTGTATTTCGGAAATCAGATGGTCAAAATAATCTTCATCGAAGATCTGGCCGTTTATCAGCCTGCTTTTATCTAAGACATATCCCTGCTTGGCAAAGGTGTCCAGCACCTTTGTTGCCCATTGCCGGAATTGTGTTGCCCTGCCGGAGTTGACACGGTAGCCGACGGCGATAATAGCAGACAGCGAATAGAATTTGTATTGATAGGTTTTCCCGTTATCCGCAACTTGTGCAAAATTTGCACAAGTTGAATCTTCGGACAATTCGCCGCTTTCATAAATATTTTTAAGGTGCTTTGTAACAACGCTTCTGTCCACATCAAAAAGCTGGCCGATTGCCTTTTGTGTCAGCCATACATCGTGATCCTGCACACGGACTTCAATGCCGTCCTCGTGAGCGTCCTTTGTAAATACAAGGAAGTCCACCGTGCTGTTTCGGATTTGCAGTTTGTTGTTTTTCTTTTCAGCCATTGTATATCACCATCCCATCAATTATCTTCCGATTTCGTTTTCTTTGCCCTGCTCTTGTAAACATTGTGCTTATTCTTACACTGCGGGCTGCAAAACACGGCGCTCGGCCTGCTTGCGACAAAGGCTTTCGTGCAGTGTCTGCAAAGGCGGATCGGATGTTTGCTGTCGGTCAGCATAAAGCTGAACATCATCTGTATGCCCAAAAGCAGGGAATGGAAATCCCAGATAATGGTCGGCTTGTCAAGCAAGGCGATATGATAGGTGGGCGCATTGCCTCCAAAGGAAACCATGCTCTGCTGCATCAGACGGCGGGTATCCTCATTTAACGTGTCGTAATCCTCATAATAAAGCATACTGTTGACATAGGTAAACGCCCAGTCGATGAACTGCTGCTTCATCCAGTCGTACCGTTCCGCATACTCCCGCTGAAAGCTCATATTGACCGCCATCGGCTTGTCCGTCATGGTCATAGCCAGCGCCATCATCACACGGTCATTTTCGATATTCCACATAGATTCAATTCCTTGCTTAATCACATCCAGCCTGTCAAAGGGAAAGAAAAGTTCCAGATATTTTTCGGTGGACATCGTTTCCGCTTTTATAAAGTGGTTTTTCGGCAGGTACACCGCTTCGTATTCCATAAAATCCGGCGTAGTGGGCAGTGCGGTCATCAGGCCGAACAGCCCGTACTTCACGGCAAACTGCCGGATAGCGGCCTGGATTTCCGTGTCCGGTTTCTTTGCCATTCCCATACGCCCGATGTCAATGGCGTCCAGTACGATCTGCCGGTATTCCGCCAGAGGATCGTAGATGCCCGGCTGCGCTGCTTTCGTGGGTATAAGATACAGAGTCCCATCCTCTGTCGCTTTCCATTCATATTCGCTGTACCGCACCCATTGGGAACTGGTGCGTTCAAAAAGGTTATTCATTTTCTCGCCCCTGTTTCCAATCGCTTATGCCGTACTTGGATAAAAGCTTTTTTGCCAGTTCCATGCCGCTTTCCGTAATATATACCGACTTAGAACGGGACGGATGATTTCCTTGTCGAATATAGTCCGCATCATCCAGTTCGTTTAGTATATCAAAATCATAGCCTTTCCACGCATAAAAATCGGCTGCCTCGTGAAAATTCTCTCCCTGTGCAAATCTGGAGAGATATAACAGCATCAGCGTTAATTCCCTCATTGCTTCTTCTGCATTTATATTTCCCATATCAGTCTAAGCCTCTCTTAATATTGTAACCTAAATAACTTAAATTTATATTACCTATTATACTGCTTCTTCGTTCCGTTATCAATCACCAATGCGCACTCTCTTAAAAATTCTTTTTCCAAAAAATTGTCCTGTGAAGACCTCGCAGGACAATTTCTCATCGGTTATTTGCTGTATTTTCTCTTTCGGCTATATACGGCTGCTCCAAACAAGCCGACTCCCGATGCAAACAGCAGGGAAACCCCCAACACCACGTTGCTGCTGTCTCCCGTCTGCGGACTGGTGACAGCACCTTCATTCTTGCCCGGTTCCTGCGGCGTGGTGCCGCCGGTCTGGCTGTCTCCGCCAGTTTGATTATCTCCCGTCTGGTCGCCGCCGGTCTGCGCCGCCGTGATGGTAAACTCCGTGGTGGCTGTCCCATTTGCGGAGACGATGGAGAGGGTATGCTTACCGACAGACAGGGTGTTGAGATAAGCGGCGTTCAGGGTGACGATAGTGCTGCCGTCCTTTACGGTATAGTTGGAAGCGTCCAGAGCTTTGCCGTCCACCTGTACCTTGATGAAATCGGCAAAGGCTGCGTTGGAGGTAAAGGACAGGCCGTCCGTGCCGCCCTTCTGCCAGCTGCCGTTGGCTCCGGCGATAATAACCGGCGGCTGTATCGGCTCCTGCGCCTCCTTGTATTCAATCAGCAGGCTGGCCTCGGCTGTTCCGTATGATACATCAAGCGTCACCGGGAAGCTGACGCTGGTCGCCGTATAGCTACTGGCTGAAGCACCGCCTTTGATGCGCGCGGTCGCCCCGTCATACCCCTCCGGCAGAGGAATCGTCAGTGTTCCGCTGAGAGTTGTTCCCTCATAGTCCGTAAGAGGAATGGAGACGGTGTACTCTGCCTGAATATCATAGCCCTCGCTTACCGGTTCATACCATTCCGTTTCTGTCATAGGATAATAGTAGTCGATGGCAAGTCCCTGATATTCGTTAAACTCGCCCGCGGTCACCGCAGTGTCCGGAGTAAAGGCTGCGGAAAGCTCGGGAGCCGGAGAATAGTCTACATCGCCCTCCTCCAGCACACGCACCGGCAGGTCGATGGGAGTTGTGTCGCCGGGGATATCGCTCGCTTCCTTCACCGTCACATAGGCGGTAAAGGGATAGTTAGGATTGGTTTCCGTTCCGTCAAAGCCGTTTTCTGGCATGCCGGAGAAATCGTAGAGAGAGGCAAGTTCCGCCGACAACGGCATATCCGGCACGAAGCGGAACTTAAATCCTGTTCTGTCGCCAAGCTCGCCCACAGAAGTACCCTCATCATCGACCCAGTAGAAGGTTCCCGGGATTTGCTTGCCGTCCAGCGGACTGACAAGATAGGTAGGCTTTTCAATATCCGCCAGGGTGTCACCCGGATTTGCCGTCAGCTCCAGATCACTCCACTGAATGAGGTTGGTCTGCTTTGTGATAATCAAGTCATTTTTCAGAACGATATCCAGCGCATTCCAATACTTGTCTTCTGCTCTGGTGACGTGAATGTCATAGGTGCCGGGGACAAGGTCGCTTTTATCGATGGTTTTTCCGTCCTTCTCGATGGAAATTTCATAGTTGGACACGCCCTCCGCCGTCTTCCTTGAAGGGCCGTTTGATACAATGAAATAGAGACCGGCTTCAAAGGTTGGATGATATTCCAAAGTGGCCGTACCAAGGTATTGCGTTTCCCATTGGTCGGCATTGATGCTGATGTCCCTGGACCCGAAGGTCACTTCCACCGTGTGGGTGCCCACACTCCATGCGTTCACGTTCTTGAGGGTGTAGCTGTCGATAAATTCCATCTTCTCCCCGTCCACGACGACCTCTTTCACGTTGTGGCTGGCGTTGGGCGTGAAGGTCAATGAAAGATCGCTTCCCGGCGTAACCTTCTGCCACCCGCTGACCTCATGGCCATCCATGGTGACAGTACCTTCGCCATTGACGATGAAATTGACATAGGCGGTCGTGTCAGCGCCGCTTGGGATCATCATGGCATTGAGCAATAGCTCGCTGCCGCCGATGGTGCCGCCGGGCACGGCGGTCACGCTTCCTGTATCGGTATCTACGGTATAGAGCTTGCCGGCATTGTTCTCTGCCCAGTAGAGGGTGCCGTCCGGCGCGAAGGTGCTGCTGGAGACGTAGTTGGTGGTCACGCCCGTGTCGCCCACCTTGGTCGCCGCACCATTCGATGTATCGATGGTATACAGAGTTGCGTCGCCGCCGTTCTCTCCGCCGTCGGCTACAATGGCGTACATCTGGCCGCTTGCGTTGCAGGCGATGGTGTAGATGATCTCACGATCGGGCAAGCCGGTGACCTCGACTTTCCGGCTGGTGTCCGGCTGGCCGGTGGTCAGGTCTATGGGGATCAGATAGGATGTGCCGCTCTTGAACGTAGACACAAGCTCACCGCCCTCAAAACTATAATCGTATTCGGATTCGTTGTAGGTTCCCCACAGGGTGCCGTTTTGCACCGTGGTGTCTATGATCTGTTCGATCTCCAGGCTGTTGTTCAACCATCCGCCCACCTTTTCTTTGATGGTGAGGTCGGGGTTCAGGATCACCAGTTCGGAATCGTAACTACTGTTGTAATAGCTGCTGTACACGCCATAGATGGTGTCGTCGATTATCTCTAATCCGTAGAACCAGTCAAATGAATCGTAGCTTGTCAGAGCGGTATAATCGGACTGATCCTCGGCGCTGACGCTCACCATGCTCCATGTTTTGCCGCTGCCCTCGTATCCAAAGATGGTGGTGCCGGTACTCTGGGCAAACGCGGTCATGGGCAGCAGCCCGATCATCAGGCAGAGGCTCAGCAGCAGCGCCCCCAGTCTTGCGCCTATGCTTCTCTTCTTTGTGTTCATGTTATATTCTCTCCTTTTGTTCTTAATAAAGCCGATAGTTTCAGCTCATTTTCCAGCAGCTGTTCAACGCGGTCTGCCAGATAATCCGCCGCACGCTGCTGCCCTTTCAGTGAAAGACCTTCGCAGGGATCACTTATATCTACTGTAAGGACAGTGACCGGCGGTTGTTCGGACACGGACAATTTAAATCCACTTCTGTTTTCGTAAACCGTCACATTGGCGGCGATACTTCCGTTCTCCGCTTTGTCATATTCGCTTTCTTCCGAATCCAGAACATCATATAGCGCATACAGAACAAGCTGCCTGGTATATGGCAGGATTCGCTGAACCGATATCATCCTATCGCCTCCTTTAATTTTTATTATTTCATGGAAAGCTCGACTCCGCTGCCGGTCATCTCAAAATCCGGGGAAATCACAACCGTACCGTCTTCTTTCACATAAATATAATCCTGCTGTTTGTCCCACTCGAAGCCGATTGCGGCGATATCTGTTACGCCCTCAAAGGATGTTCTGAGGAATTCGGTGCCCGGATTGCTTACTACGCTGCCGTCATTTTTCAGGAGCACGACGTTTTCGCGTTCGCGGGCGATCTGCTTTACATCGGTTATGGCCAGCAGCCCTGAAATATCACTGCCATAGTAATATTGGCCGGTTGCCACCAGTGTGCCGTCGCTTTTAATCCCTACCGAAAAGCCTTCGGTTCCTTCGATGTCCATGGTAGAAACAGAGTCAAATACAGCGAGCTGTGCGATATCCGTCCAGCCGGAAACATCCGCCTGCCCCTTGTCGTTACCCCCGACCGCAACCACGGTTCCGTCCTTTTTTAGTCCCAGCGCAACCGTATAGCCGTGCGCCACCTGAACGATATCTGTCCATTCACTGATCCCTGAAATATCCGGATACTTTTCGGCTCGCTCGCCTATATGTTCCACCGTTCCGTCGCCATAAACTAAGATGGTGGTATAATCATCGTATGAAAATCCCACCACATTTTCTTTCAGTACCGTCGCTTTTTTATTGGTTATTTCATAAAGTTGGCGGTCGGCGGAGATCAGCCATACGCAGCGGTCAAGCTGGGAAGCTTTAATAACTCCCGCCCATTTTTTGCCGACGGCATCGATCTGCTTCTGGACTTCCGCGCTTTCCTCCTCGTATCCGTCTTCGAAGCCTATAACCGCACTGCCGTCGTCCTTTACAAGGACAAGTTCGCTGTCATTCAGGTAAAAACGGTTATAAAGGGGAAGCACCAGCGGTTCGCCGGACGGTATATCGGTATTGCCGCCCGACTGCGAGCTGGGTGGGACATCGTCTGTGACCGAAACCGGTGGCTCATTACCGCCACAGGCAGTAAGCGTAAAGAGCATCAAACATGCAAGCAGCAGTGCCAATCGTTTTTTCATCATTCGGGATCCCTCCGTTTTTTTATTGTTGATGATAATTTGAACTTAAATTTACAGCCGATTTCTGACGAGTGCATCTGTGTTTCAGTCCGCCGGAAAGAAGGTATCCGGCGAAAGAAAACGTGCTTCTATGGCGATTTTTCCATCGGTCGTCATGTATCCCCACAAGGTGCTTTCCGCATCCTGGTAAGCGATCAGGCCGTTTCCGCAGGAGTAAAAGCCGCTGAACCCAGGATCGTCCACGATCACATTCCCCTGGGTGTCAATGAGGATCCACCGATCTCCGTCCTGCACCTTGCCCACGCCGTCCCAGAAGGTGCAGCTGCCAACGTATGGGTCGGCGTTTATGGTGGCAACACTGGCTGTAAGGTAGGCCGGCTCGATCACCACTTCGCCGTCCTCGTTGATAAAGCCCCACAGCCCGTCGATCAAGACGGGAGCCAGCCCGCAGCTGAATTTTTCGGCGTCCTCAAATTCGAAATCGATCATTACGTTTCCGTCTTTATCGATATAACCATATCTGCCGTCCTGGTTCTGGGCTACATACCAGCCGTTTTCACAGTACTGGAGATAAGGGTATTCACAGGGCACAACCACATTTCCGTTTTCGTCGCACAGACCGTAGAGATCCTCACCGTGGAACGGCCCGCCGGGCTTTAGCTTTACCATCATGTTCGGGTCAAAGCCGCTTTCGTCCGCATAATACTCTTTCGATATCGTGGCAAGAATATTGCCGTTTGTATCGATAATGACCGGCGCGTCCTCGGTGTCCATCCGTGCATCCGTGCTCTCGTTGACTCGGCGGGCGGCCACCGCCTTTCCGCCCGTGAAATTGGACCCAAACCCGAAGAAGTAGGTGCTGGCGTAGCCTACGCCGTAGACCTTGGGCAAGCCACTTGCGTTGAACAGCACATTGCCGTTAATGTCGATGTAGATTTTATCGTATCCGTTTCCGGTATCGATCTCCGCGGCAGCGATGCCTTCCCTAAACTTCCCGGAACTCTTCAACGGATAGCTGCTTCCGTCGCTGTCGCGGACTTCCGGGATGACAAGAGCACCCGTGCGGTCGATATAGGCCCAGCTGCCATCCTCCAGCTGCACCATCGCGCGTCCGTCCGAAAATCCGTAGGCACTCTGGAACTGCGGTTCGATGCGCCAGACGCCTGTTTTATCAATGTAGCCGTACAAACCCGTATCCGCATCCTGAACGGAAGCAAGGGTACCGTCGTCAGACAGCTGCACGGTATCCGCTGCTCCGGATTGTCCCCGAGGCAGCTCTCCGGTATACTCCGGCAGAGGATTTTGCGGGTCGGCGTTGTATTCCTCAAGGGCTGTCATAAACTCGATCACAGCCTCGTCGCCCTCCATTGCCGCAGCCGGATCCATGATGGGAAAATCAACCGCCCGGAACGCCGTTTCCTTCACATACTCATAGAATAGCTTTGCCTCCGCGTTGTCGGAAGGCGAGAGGATAACCACCGGCAGAGGGTCGCTTTCGGTTACATAGCAGCGAAGAAAGATATCCTCAGCCGCGCTTACCATCAGGACGGAATAATTGGCGGCGGACGCAGACTCGGCGTAGCAGTACAGAGTCCATGTGGACGGATATTCCATTGTCACACCGTAACCGTCATAGACCGCCCATTCGGTGTCGGCAAAAGCCACGTTTTGCCCGCTGCCGCCGTTCAAGGTCGGCGATTCTCCGTTGCCGCAGCCGGAAAGACAGAGAACACAGAGTATCAGTAAAAGCGAGAATATTTTTTTCATGGCATTTCCTCCTTTGCCTGACTGTCAAGATCCTGGCACGAAGCTGGTTTTTTTGCTGAAAACTCGCGCATTCCGCTCAGACAATTCCACGTTCCACCGCCTTTGCTTCCTCCGTATCAAAGCATTCCAGCAGCCATCCGCTTTCCTTAAGCTCGGCAATCATTTCGTTGATGGACTGGCAGAGTTTTTCGTTTTCCTTCATCAGAACCAGTCCGTAACCACGGGAATCCGGTGTTACCACCTTATAGCCACTCTGGGCGACATTTCCATCTACCATTTCCTCCACGATTTCATCCGCAAATGCGCGATCTATCATGCTGAATACGCCGGCATCCACCTCCCCGGCGACCAGCGCTTCCAGTATCGACTTATTATCGGGCAACAGGTGCAGTTCCGCCTCGGGATACTGTTTCGCAGTGTTAGTCGCCTGCACGGAGTCCTTGACTACGGCAATGCGGGCGTGGGCAAGCTCCTCTTCACTCTGTATCATCTCTCTGGGTTCGGGCTCGGGTGGTACTTCATCCTCCGTCTCCGAGGAGTTTTCTTCCGTTTCCGTCTCCGGCGGCAGCCACGGCTGAGGATTCGTACTTAAAAACACCTTGTCTCCTTCGATTTCCGTTACGCTAAAATCGTCAGTCATTTCGTAAAGTGCAAGGCGTTCCTCGGTGATCATAAAGTTATCCGCGGCAAGATCCACTTCTCCGTCCGCCACTGCCTGCATCTGTGCTTCCAAGGTCGCATATTCCACAAATTCGACCTCTACGCCCAGCTCTTCGGCAATTCGGCGGCATATCTCCGGCACGTTTCCGGCACGGGTGCCCGCCAGATCTCCGTATTTCTCCGGGTCATCCGGGATGATATAGCAGGTTTTCGAGTTGCCGCTTACCCCTACGGTAAGCACGCCACGCTCCTGTACAGCCTTGGTAAAATGATACTCAGGTGTGGTCTTCGGGTCAGGTTCGGGTTCCGGCTTGGGTTCGAGCTCGGACTCGCTGGACTGTATGCCTTCAGAAGATCCGACTGCGCCGTTCTGGCTTGTGTCTGTTTCATTAGAATCAGCCTTATTACCGCAGGCTGTAAAACAGAGAAGCATGGATAGTGCTAAAACAATCGCCGTTACTTTTTAGACATCTTTCATCCCTCCGCATTGAACGCTAAACCATTATCATGATATATACAAATTCCATCATTTTGTAGTTCACATACGCGCCATTCTTGCAAAATCGGGGGTTCACATGTGTGACATCTTGAAAAAACACATAAAAATAACGCTACTTTTCTCACGAAAAGCAGCGTTATGCCCAAATAAAATTTACTCTGTAAAATTCATATAACTTTGGAACAGGCCGAGGCGTGTTTTGGTTTCGGTCTTTTCATAAATAGAAGAGATGTACCGCTGCACCATCCGCCGGGAGATATACAGGCTGTCGGCAATTTCCTGTACGCCGTCCTCGGTCGTCAATAACTTTTCCAATACTTCCGTCTCCCGGGGAGTCAAGGAACAATACTGTGCAAACAGTTTTAACCGCTCCTGAGGGGAGAGTTCGGGGCTTCCAGAAATTAGTTCTTCTATCGGTTTGAGAGAAACGGCGGCATTACTCAGATACGGCAGCAATACCAGCAGGATCAGGATAGACAGCAGGCAACTCACTACAGCCAACACCGTATTGCCAACTGCGCCATAGATGTTGAACGCCGGCAGCACGGTTGCCGCTACCGTAAAGCTGCGTACAATGCGCCCCATACCCGCCCACAGCTCCGGCCTGCTGCTTTTGGGTGCAAAATCCAGAAACATCACCGTGAAAAAGATCACATAAAAGCCGCTGTACAGATACATCAGCGCAGTACCGGCAAAATAGCTGACTTCATCCGAGAGAAAGAACATACAGACAGAGGAGAGCAGAATCGTACATACGGTGGAAAGGGGAAGATATTTCCGTTCCTTGATGTCTGCAAGAAACCCCGCCAGAATCAGCCCCAGTGCATAGAACAGACGAACGCCGCCGTAAATATCATAAGATTTTTCGGCATTGAAGGCTGTCAGCACGCTGTCGATCATTCCGGCTACAAGGCTCATAAGCACCACGGCGACGATCAGAAGCAGCGCTTTTTTGAAATCTGTTTTGGTATCCGACGAATAGGGCAAAGGATTTTCCAGAATCCAGTCCTTCGGCGCTTTCATGATAAAATACATGACAAATGCAACGCTGAAAAAAATGCTGATGATAAAGGCGACAGACTGGGGCATCAAATTCTGTACCACAAACTGCAACAGGATCGCTGCTCCCATACCCGTGCCGATCAATCGTCCCGTATACCGGCTCCCGGCAAAATACATGGCTGTATTGTAATACACACATCCACTGATATGGCCGGTCAGCAGCAGGGCTGCGGAAGAGCTTGTCAGGAAGAGTGCCGGCTGGTTTGCAAAAAGCAAAACCATAGCCGCCCCAATGCACAGAATACCAAGAATGGTCTGCGCCGTTTTCCTGGACTTTTCTTTTTTACAGAGACGGCGCAGCAGGGAAAACGAAAAAAAACCCAATCCGGTACAGACAAGCCCAAAGGTATATACGGGATTTACGGCACTGCTTCCGAGAATCACGGCACAGCGCTCGTTGATAAACGCCTCCGTCAGCATAAAGGCAAAAAAGCATAATGCAAAACAGATTGCGCAAAGCAGCTCTGAGGATGTGATTTTCTGCCGCTTCATGATTCTGTCTCCTTACTGAGCTCCACTACATCGCCGATTTCGCAGTGAAGCGCCCTGCAGATCCGCTCTAAAATCTCAAGGCTCACATATTCGTCATGGCTAAGCTTTGCAATGGTAGAAGCCGAAACGCCTGCCATTTCAGTTAAGGCGGATTTTTTTATTTTCATATCGATCAGCCGTTTCCACAGTTTGTTATATTGTACTGCCATACGGTTCACCTCATTGTCATGATGAGGGTAGTATAGCACAAAGTTTGCGAAATCTCAATGAATTTCCTGATTTCTCGTAAAATATGTTTAGATCGCATTTTCCTTCATTATATCAAGGGTTTTGTCATCTTCCTTCGTTTCTGTGTTGTTTTGTGAAAATCCATCGAGATATGCTTTCGTATGCGAAAGCATATTTGTTCTGTTGGAAATCGAAAAATAGAGGCTGAAAAAGCTTGATTTCAAGCTGCTTTTAAGGCGTAAACTTTGAGGGGCAAGGTGTTTGTACCTTACCCCTCGTTTTTGTGTTTCAAAGCGTTACAGGTTTGATGACACCGCTTTTCTATCGGCTTCGGTTTATGCGAAAATTACTTCTGCGTTTACGATTTCCACTGCCGATTCACGCAGTGCGTTCATCCTGCCTATCCGTTCCATCGGATGTTCGGCTTTCAGTTCTTCGGTTATGCCCTCATGCTCTGCCATCTGTTCTAGCAGTCGGGAAAACATTGCTTCCGCCTGCTTGTCGATATCCGCAAGATAACCGTTCAGCTTACCGCTTGTCAGTAGGTTGTAATACCGAACTTTATAGTGCTGTTTAAGATACCTTGCGTGCCGCTGTCCCCATATCCCTATGGGCCTATTTTCTTCGGCTGGCAGAGTGAGGTTTGGAAAGTAATAGTCGCCTTGCAGTGTATAAGTCCCGCCTGTTTCTTCAAATAATGATTTCATTGCATTTTCCTCCAACTTTAAATTTTAGATTTTCTGCAATATACCGTACCGATCGTCTTTATCGCTTGTTTTCAAAACATTCGTTACGGAACCTCATCATTCAAACGATCGGTTCTTTTTTATACCTCCATCTGTGTATATCCCATTAGATAATGATCGATTTCTTTCGCACAAGCTTTTCCATCTGCAATTGCCCATACGACCAAGGATTGCCCTCGATGAGCATCTCCGGCAACAAACATAGGAGTGTCTTTTATTTGATGTGTTCCTGGCATGGTCATAATCGTATTCCGATCTGTAAGAGGTAATTTGCCCTCTTTACAGAAGAAAGTTTCACATCCTGTAAAACCTGCAGCTATCAAAACCATATCTGCTTCCAAGATCTGTTCACTTCCCTCCACTTCTTTGATCTGACCTTTGATTTTTTCCACTCGTATGGTCTCAACACCATAGAACTTACCCTCTTTTTGTAAAAAACGTTTCACCGTTGTCTGATAGATCCGAGGATCCTTTCCAAACAGAACTTTGCTTTCCTCCTGTCCATAATCTGTTTTGCATACACGCGGCCATTGTGGCCAAGGATTATCCTTCGTTCGTTGTAACGGGGGCTGTGGCATCATCTCTAATTGTACGATCGATGCACAACCTTGTCGGATACAAGTCGCCACACAATCATTACCGGTATCCCCTCCGCCAACGACGATCACTTTTTTACCTTTGGCATTATATTTATCCTCTCTGTCTGTCCCTTGATCGAATAACGTTTTGGTAACTGCACTTAAATAATCAACGGCAAAGTGGATAGATGGATGCTTTCTTCCTTCCACATTCAAGTCGCGTGGTTGTTTTGCTCCGCAGCAAATCGCTAACGCATCATATTCATCGAGCAAGCTATGGAATTGAGTATCTTTTCCTATATTACAATTCAGATGGAAGTTTACACCTTCTTGTTGCATCAATGTGATTCGACGCTGAACGATCGTTTTATCTAACTTCATGTTTGGTATGCCATACATCAAAAGACCCCCGGCATACACTTCTCTTTCATAGACATGTACTTCATGTCCTCTTTTATTCAAACATTCTGCGACAGTTAATCCACTTGGCCCACTGCCGATGATTGCCACACGTTTCCCTCGTTGCTTATTCTTTCTTTGTGGAACCATCCATCCATTCGCAAAAGCTTCTTCTATGATGTAACATTCATTGTCATGGATCGTTACAGGCATATCATTCATGCCGCATATACATGCTTTTTCACATAATGCCGGACAGACACGTCCTGTAAATTCAGGAAAAGGATTTGTTTTCAACAAACGAGCAAGGGCTTCTTGCATATGACCTCTATACAATTCATCATTGAACTCTGGAATGAGGTTATGTAATGGACAACCAGTGACCGCTCCTGCTAGTTCCATAGCAGACTGACAAAGCGGTACACCACAGTTCATACAACGAGCTGCCTGTTTTCTTCTTTCTTCTGTTTGAAAGGGTTCATAGAGCTCATCATAATCTGTTATGCGCTTTTCAATAGAGCGTGGTTTTTTCTCTATTCTTGCATATTCCAAAAAGCCATTCATCTTTCCCATGATCATTGTTCTCCTTTCTTTTGTTTGAAAGCTCGCAGTTTAGCCTCTTCCTCATTAAATCCCTGTTGCTGATAGTGGTGAATCGCTTGAAGCATCCAACGATAATCTCTCGGAATGATCTTTTTAAAATTCACCTTCACCTCATCGAAATGCTGCAAGATCCAACGACCATGTTCACTGTTGCACTCTTTTACATAGATGGTAAGCAATTCTTTTAAACGCTGTAGATCACTTTCTTCTTTCAATTCTTCTAAATCAACCATCTCCTTGTTTACTCGAAGATATAGATCATGATCCTCATCCAACACATAGGCAATACCTCCGCTCATACCAGCTGCAACGTTTTTTCCTGTCCTTCCCAAAATGACCACACATCCTCCAGTCATATATTCCAATGCATGATCTCCACATCCTTCAACGACTGCAACTGCACCAGAATTTCGAACTGCAAAACGCTCTCCAGCAATACCATTGATAAAAGCACAGCCACTAGTTGCCCCATATAAAGCGACATTTCCGATGATGATATTCTCTTGTGCCTGATAATTTGCTTCTTCTGGAATCGTGATGACCAGCTTGCCCCCAGACAATCCCTTACCAAAATAATCATTCGCATCTCCACGTAAATAAAGGGAAATCCCCTTTGGCAAAAATGCGCCAAAAGACTGTCCGCCGCTGCCGCTGCTCGCAATGATACAAGTATCCTCTTTCAACGTTTTTCCATAATGACGCGTCACATAGGATCCTAACAAGGTTCCAAATGCGCGATCCGTATTATCCAGACGCAAAGAACAATGATACTTTTCTTTCTGCTTCATCGCTTTTTTAAAACCAGGGATCAAGATTTGAGCATCTTTTGTCTGATCGAGATGAAAATCATAGACATCCTTAGGATCAAAATGCAGCTGATCAGAAGTCATTTGCACGCTCAACAGATCATGTAACTGCAAATGATACTTTTCCGCCTCTTTTGACACTTTCAGGTATTCTTTATGTCCTACCATTTCTTCCAAAGTACGAAAACCTAACATCGCCATGATCTCGCGAAGCTGCTGAGCGATAAATAACATGAAGTGGATCACATGTTCTGGTTTTCCCTGAAAACGCCGACGCAAAGCTTCATTTTGCGTGGCAATACCGACCGGACATGTATCCAGGTTGCAAACACGCATCATCATACAGCCCATCGCTACCAACGGCCCGCTGGCAAAACCAAATTCTTCAGCACCCAGTAACGCCGCAATCGCAACATCTCTTCCACTCATCAATTTTCCATCCGTCTCAAGACATACGCGACTGCGCAATCCATTTTGTACCAACTGTTCATGCGCTTGAAGCAATCCCAGCTCCCAAGGCAATCCCGCATGATGGATCGAGCTTTGCGGAGCTGCACCAGTACCACCATCATAGCCAGAAATCAATATGACTTGTGCACCTGCTTTTGCGACCCCGCTCGCAATGGTTCCCACTCCTTCTTCACTGACTAATTTTACTGAGATCCGCGCTGCTGGATTGGCATTTTTCAAATCATAGATCAATTGTGCCAGATCTTCGATCGAATATATATCATGATGTGGTGGAGGGGAAATTAAGGTCACGCCAGGCGTTGAATGCCGTGTCGCCGCGATCCAAGGATACACTTTCATCCCTGGAAGATGACCGCCTTCTCCAGGCTTTGCGCCCTGTGCCATTTTGATCTGAATCTCTTTTGCACTATTGAGATATTCGCTTGTCACGCCAAAGCGGCCGCTTGCCACTTGCTTGATCGCACTATTTTGCTCACTGCCTAATCGTTGCGTTTTTTCTCCACCCTCACCGCTGTTGCTTTTTCCATGAAGGCGGTTCATCGCCAGGGCCAGACAGACATGAGCCTCTTCTGAAATAGAACCATAGGACATGGCCCCCGTCTTAAAACGACGAACGATACTTTCAGCACTTTCTACTTGTTCTAACGGGATCCTTTTGCACTTGCTTTCATCGAATGTCAGTAAGGAGCGAATCGTAAAAGGCTGATGTTCTTGGTGAATCAGCTCTGTATAACGCTTAAATTCTTCATAATCTCCATTTCGCACAGCATTTTGCAAGGTGACGATCGTCTTAGGATTATAAAGATGGCGCTCCTTCCCTTCTCCGCTGCGCAAACGGTGAAAACCGATCGAATCAATCGTCTGATCAACAGGCATCCCTAATGGATCAAAAGCTCGATCATGATACCAGCGAACATCTTCTTCGATATCTGACAATCCAACACCGCCAACCTGTGAACAAGTGTTCGTAAAATAGTGGTCAATGACGCGCTGATCTAAACCAACAGCTTCAAAGATCTGTGCTGATTGATACGATTGTAAGGTTGAAATTCCCATTTTCGCAGCAATTTTGACTATACCATGTAAAATAGCGTCATTGTAGTCACGTATTGCTGCGCTGACTTCTTTGTCCAATACATCTTTCTCAATCATCTCCCGAATGCTTTCATGCGCCAAATAAGGGTAGATCGCCCCGGCTCCATATCCGAGCAAAGTTGCAAACTGATGTACATCTCGTGGTTCTCCACTCTCAACGATGATCGATACCATACTTTTCTTTTTCGTTTGTACCAAGTGCTGCTCTAAAGCAGAAACCGCTAATAAGGATGGTATTGCCAAATGTTCTTCATCCATCCCGCGATCGCTAAGAATCAAGAGATTGGCACCATGCTGACATGCCTGATCACACATTACAAACAACGTTTGAAGCGCTTCCTCTAAATGCATGCCTTGATAAAATAACAAGGAAATCTCTTCCACGTGAAATTTCGGATGCTGCAGTGAACGGATCTTATCCATATCCCGTCCATCTAAAATAGGATTATGCACTTCTAAAACCGTACAATTGTGATCTTGATCTTGCAAGAGATTCCCCTGAGATCCCAAATATACAGCTGTATCCGTTACGATTTGTTCACGTAAAGAATCAATCGGCGGATTTGTAACCTGTGCAAATTGTTGTTTAAAATAATGAAACAATAACGGATGGCAATCACTTAGGGCTGCTAATGGGATATCCGTCCCCATAGAAGCTGTCATTTCCACACCAGATCTTGCCATCGGTAAGATCTGTTCACGCAAGTCTTCATACGTATAACCAAAGGCCTTGTAAAGCAAATCTCGTTCGTTTTGTGTCATGATCGCTGTCTTTTTTTCTAAAGCCGGAAGATCTTTGAGTTTTAACAGACAGCGGTCTAACCATTCCCCATAGGGTTTGCTATTCACATAGTTTTGTTTACATTCTTCATCACTGATCAATCGTTTCTCTTCAATATCTACCAACAGCATCCTTCCTGGATGCAAGCGATCTTTTTTTACGATCCGTGTTTCATCGATGTCCAACACACCAACTTCAGATGAGAGCGTAAGCGTTTGCTTCGTATCCAACCACCAGCGCAACGGACGTAATCCATTTCGATCCAATACAGCACCCAGCTTTACACCATCCGAAAATAAGATTGCGGCTGGACCATCCCAAGGTTCCATCATCGTTGCATAATAATGATAAAAGTCTTTTTTCTTTCTTTCCATAAACGCATGGCGCCATGGCTGAGGAATCGTAATCATGACTGCTTTTTCCAAGGGCATCCCATTCATACACAAAAATTCCAACGTATTATCCAGCATTGCGGAATCAGAACCAGAACGATCAATGACCGGTAAGATCTTATGTCCGTATTGTGTGATAAAAGGACTCTGCATGTTTTCTTCTCTAGTTAACATCCGATTACAATTGCCACGAATGGTATTGATCTCGCCATTGTGCGCGATCATATGATTCGGCTGGGCACGTTCCCAGCTAGGCTGTGTATTGGTAGAAAATCGTGAATGGACGATTGCCAATGCACTTTCATATCGTTCACTTCGCAAATCATCATAAAATGCCCGTAACTGATCAACCAAAAACATCCCTTTATAGACGATCGTTCGCGAAGATAAAGAAGCTACATACGTATTCGGGCAGCTTTTTTCATACTGACGGCGAATGACATATAAACGCTGTTCAAAAGCCATTCCTTTTTCTACGTCTTTTGGACGAGAAAGAAAACATTGACGAATCATCGGCATGCAAACTTTCGCTTGATCTCCTAAAATTTCTGTTTGACAAGGTACATCACGCCATCCTAAGATATCTGCTCCTTCATGCGCACTGATCGTTTCAAAAAGCTGTTCGCTCTTTCGTCGTTCAAATGTTTGTGTCGGTAAAAATAGCATCGCAATGCCATAGTCACCCTCCTGTGGTAACACAAACCCTTCTTTCTGCGCCATTTCAACAAAGAAATGATGAGAAATCTGTAATAAGATACCAACACCATCTCCCACTTTGCCGCTTGCATCCTTCCCTGCACGATGTTTTAAACGTTCCACGATGGAAAGTGCCTGATCTACAATCCGATGTTCCTTCCGCCCATCGATATTGACCACGGCACCAATGCCACAAGCATCATGCTCTTGTGACAGAGATGTCTTTTTATTTATTTCCTTGCACATTCCAATTTCCTCCCTCTAACAACCGCTGTCACCATAGTTGGATAAGACACGTGCGCTTGGGTCATCCACATCGCATCCCTTCCAAGTTTTGTTTGGCATCCAAAACCCTTGGATCATCTTTGCCTGACCTGGATAAAAGGATTCAAACAGTTCTCTATAAAGCAATGATTCCTTACTGAATGGTTTTGCATATGAATATCGTTCCTTTTTTTCTTTCCATTCTTCATCTGTGTAATACGCTTGGGCATATCGCTGGATCTCATCTCGCAACGAATGACCCACTGCATCTGAAAATGCCGCTTTTTCGCGCATCAAGATATGTCTAGGTAAATAATTTCCCTCAAAAGCGTGGCGTAACAGATATTTTCCTTTTCCATACTGATTCATCTTTTTTAATGGATCGATGCTCATGACATATTCAACGAAAGCAAGATCGCCAAAAGGTACCCTTGCCTCCATGGAATGAACACTGATGCATCGATCCGCGCGGAGCACATCATACATGTGCAGTTCCCGTATCCGTTTTTCACTTTCTTCTTGAAAAGCTGCTGCGTTCGGCGCAAAATCTGTATATTTATAACCGAACAACTCGTCGGAGATCTCCCCGCTCATCAATACGCGGATATCTGTATGTTCATGGATCCATTGGCATAATAGATACATGCCGATCGAAGCACGAATCGTCGTAATATCGTACGTAGCCAATGCATGAATGACCGCTGGCAATGCATCGATCACGTCTTTTTTTGTAATGATGACCTCATGATGATCGCTATGGAGATAAGCAGCAACCTCTCTGGCGTACTTCAAATCGATGGCATCTTGATCCATACCGATGGCAAACGTGGGAATTGATGTATGCAACAATTGGCTGGCAATGGCACAGACCAAAGAAGAATCTAATCCGCCGCTTAACAAGAATCCTAAAGGAGCATCCGCATCTAACCGTTTTTTTACGCCATCGATCAAACGGTCATGAATCTGCTTACAGATGGAATCCAATTCTTTCTCACGAATTTCAACTTTTTTCGTCATATCACGATAGGAATAGAATTTTCCATATGCATAGTAATGACCTGGAGGAAACGGGTAGATTTGTTCACAAAGAGCAAGTAAATTTTTTGGTTCACTGGCAAAAATGATCGCTCCTTCTTTATCATACCCATAATACAAAGGACGAATACCAATCGGATCACGCGCAGCCAGAAATTGATGTTTGTCTCCATCATAAAGAATCAAAGCAAATTCTGCATCCAGCTGGGCAAACATTGCAGTGCCCATTTCAGCATACAACGGCAGCAGAATCTCACAATCACTCTCACTTTGAAACGTGTATCCTTTTTCAATCAACTGTTTACGCAACGCACGAAATCCATAGATCTCTCCATTGCAGACAATCGCTGAATGATTCAGCATAAATGGTTGCATACCACTGTCATCCATTCCCATGATTGCTAAACGATGAAAGCCTAACAATCCATCTTGGACATCGAAGATCCGTGTAGCATCGGGCCCTCTTGATTTTGTCTCAGCAAAAGCACGTTCAAATTGTGCGATGGAAATGCCTTTACGGCAATAGCCCATGATCGAACACATGGTTCATCCCTCCTTGTGTGATTATTTATTTTTATAAGATGCCAAATAAGAGCTTTCCATAGGTTGGGAAAGGCCAATGCGTTGAAGAAGTCATCGTTTCCAAAGTATCGCAGGATACACGCAGTTCATGCATGATCGATAAAAGGACATCACGATCATGAGCAGCCGCTTCCTCATATCCCATCGTTTCAGCTTTTTTGATTTCTTCACAAAGCTTTTTCACCAACTGGTTCACCGTTGCTTGCAAATTGCTTGCAAATACAACAGCATTTTCTTCATAGCTCGTATTTACCGAAGCATTTACCTGTCGTTTACATAACAATGCTTCACTCCAGCTTTTGATCTGTTCGCTCACAGATGGTAAAATTTGCTTGTTCGCTATGTCGACCATCGTTTTTGCCTCAATATGAATCGTCTTTACATATTCTTCCATCAATATCTCATAGCGTGAGTGCATCTCTTCTTTACTAAAAACTCCATGACGCTCAAACAGCTTAATATTCTGCTCATGAATGAAATAAGGCAATGCATCCGGCGTCGTGCGCAGATTCAACAAACCACGTTTCTCAGCTTCCTTGATCCATGCATCATCATACCCATTGCCATTGAAGATGATTCGTTTATGATGACGGATCGTATCTTGAATCAATACATGTAATGCACTTGGCAGATCAGGTGCAATTTCCAATACATCTGCAAACTGTTTCAGCTCATCCGCTATGACCGTATTTAAGACGATGTTTGCCCCTGCAATGGAAGAAGAACTGCCCGGCATGCGAAATTCAAACTTATTGCCAGTGAATGCAAATGGTGATGTACGGTTTCGATCCGTCGTATCTTTAGGAAACTTTGGCAGTACATGTGCACCAATCTTCATCACTTCTTTTTCTTTGCCGCAATAGACACGGTCTTTCTCGATCGCATCCAGGATCTCTGTCAGTTCATCTCCCAAAAAGATACTCAAGATAGCTGGAGGTGCTTCATTTGCCCCTAAGCGATGATCATTTCCTGCAGTCGCTACACTTAGACGAAGCAGATCTTGATGTTCATCTACTGCTTTGATCACAGCACACAAAAACAATAAGAATTGTGCGTTTTCATAAGGAGTATCCCCTGGTTCTAACAAGTTGACGCCAGTATCAGTTGAAAGAGACCAATTGTTATGTTTGCCACTGCCATTGATTCCTTCAAATGGTTTTTCATGCAACAGAGCTACCAGATCATGTTTTTTGGCGATTCGCTGGATCAGTTCCATCGTTAATTGATTATGGTCTGTCGCAATATTTGTCGTTGTAAATATCGGAGCGATCTCATATTGAGCCGGTGCTACCTCATTGTGCTCGGTCTTTGCGGCTACCCCTAACTTCCACAATTCCTCATTCAGCTCATCCATAAACGACTGTACTCTTGACTTGATCGTTCCGAAATAATGATCTTCCATCTCCTGACCTTTCGGAGTTGGTGCACCAAACAACGTACGTCCTGTATACATCAGATCTTTTCGCTGCCGATAGTATTCTTTATCAACCAAAAAATATTCTTGTTCGCTGCCAACGGTTGTTTTGACAGAACGAACCTCTTCATTACCAAATAGTTTTAAGATGCGCAACGCTTGCTTATTGATTGCTTGCATACTGCGCAACAACGGTGTCTTTTTGTCTAACGCATGGCCACTATACGAGCAAAAAGCGGTCGGAATGCATAATACGTGATTCTTTATGAAAGCATAAGAAGTTGGATCCCATGCGGTATAGCCCCTCGCTTCAAAAGTGGCACGGAGTCCTCCGCTTGGAAAAGAAGATGCATCTGGCTCTCCTTTGATCAGCTCTTTGCCTGAAAACTCCATCAGGACTTTCCCATGTCCATCCGGATTGATAAAACTGTCATGTTTTTCAGCAGTTACTCCAGTCATTGGCTGAAACCAATGAGTGTAATGCGTTGCGCCTTTTTCAACTGCCCAATCTTTCATTGCATTCGCAACAGCATTCGCAATTTTGATATTCAGCGGTCGCCCATCCTGAATCGTTTTTTGTAATTCGCGATACGTATCTTTTGGAAGACGCTCTCGCATGATACTTTCATCAAATACCATCGATCCAAATAACTCTGTTACCCGTGTTTTCATAAACTTTCACTCTCCTTAACAAAAAAGAACGGCAGAGGCGAACTGTACCTACGTGTACACGACGCCTTTGCCGTATCAAATTCATATTGAGGAGAAATTCATGCAAGACGTGAATGATCACGCATCCCTGATCGCCCCATCGTTCATGCTAAGCATTATGAAACAAAAAAGAAAAAATGTCAAGCTATTTTTGAAAAATATTTCAACATATTGAAAATAATGATCATTTTTTCAATTCTTCCTCATACTCATAGAGCTTTGTCAAATAGTGTCCATTAAAACACGCACAACAAAGGCCCCCTTTACAAAGTGAAGACAGCTCTTCTATGCTTAAAAAACGTAAAGAATCCGCATGAATATATGCGCATAATTCTTCCACGCTTTTATAAGCTGCTATCAACTCATGACGTGTAGAAGTATCTACGCCATAGAAACAAGGGTATTTGATCATAGGCGAAGCAATTCGCATGTGAATCTCTTTCGCACCTGCTTCTTTTAGTAGCTGAACGATTCGTTTTGAAGTCGTTCCACGCACAATTGAATCATCGATCAAGACAATTCGTTTTCCCTCCACGATGCTGTGGATCGCCGATAATTTCATTCGCACTCCCTGATCACGCAGCTTCTGTGTAGGTTGAATAAACGTGCGGGCTACATAACGATTCTTGATCAATCCCATCTCATAAGGTATCCCTCTTGCTTCCGCATAACCGCTGGCGGCACTGATAGAGGAATCCGGCACGCCGATCACGATGTCCGCTTGTAGGTTTTCATCTTTTTTTGCTAACAAAGCGCCGCTGGCCTTTCGAAACAAATGCACATTGATTCCATCCAACGTACTATCTGGACGTGAAAAATAAATGTATTCCATTGCACAAATGGCATGCTTCTGTGCTGGGGCAAAGAAACAGCGTTCAACGTGATCATTGTTAAATTTTACGATTTCTCCCGGCTGTACATCAATGATCTCATGACCATTGATCACATCATACGTACATGTTTCCGAACTGATGCAATAACCGCCCTGCACCTTTGCAAAGGACAATGGTCGTAAGCCATGTCGATCACGCACAGCATATACGCTGTTTTCACTCATGATCAAAAATGCAAAAGAACCTTCCAACAGATTAGCTGTCTCTTTGATTTTTTCAAGCAACGATCCTTTTTGCCGCTGAATCAAATGCAAGATGATCTCGCTATCGCTCGTCCCTTGAAAAATGCTACCTTCATCTTCTAAAGCGCAGCGAAGTTTCTTTGCATTGACGATCTGCCCATTATGTACCATGGCTAAAGTGCCTTGATGCGATACAGACAACATCGGTTGCACATTTTCTAAAATATTACCTCCAGCTGTCGAGTAACGCACATGCCCGATAGCAATCGTCCCTTGCATGCTTTTCAACTGTTCTTCATCAAATACTTCTGCGATCAGACCACGTCCTTTATGACTGCGAACATGTACCCCATCGCTCACCGCAATACCACAGCCTTCCTGTCCACGATGTTGCAAGGCATGCAGCCCATAATACGTTAAAGAAGACGCCTCAGCCACGTGATATACGCCAAACACACCGCATTCTTCATGCATTTCATCAAACATTTAGATTCCTACCCTTCTTTATTTATGGTTGCATCCTACATCAAGAATGTCATTTTTGTCAAATGGAGCTAATTCTCAGCCATTAACAGTTTTTTCCTCTCCCTTTAGAAAAGAAGGCAGTTAAAGATTGACATTTTCGCTCAATTTATGTATAAATAGTTTGTTAAGAAACCGATTGAGCAATGGCGTTCATCACCTGGGAAGAGTGACTTTTCCTGCGCGATGAACGCTTTCGTTTTTAGACAGGAGGCTTAAGCATGTATACGCAAGAAGATGTTCTCACATTTGTAGAAGAAGAAAACGTCAAATTTATCAAGCTCGCTTTTTTTGATGTGTTCGGTATCCAAAAAAATATATCGATCGTTCCTCAGGAACTTCCGCGTGCCTTCAATGAAGGGATTTCCTTTGACGCAAGTGCGATTGCCGGATTCGGTGATGAAGGAAAAAGCGATCTCTTTCTCCATCCGGATCCCAGCACGTTATGCATCTTGCCCTGGCGACCGATGGATGGCCGTGTCATCCGCTTATATTGCGATATTCGTACACCGGATGGAAAGATGTTTACCAATGACAGTCGTTGGATGTTGAAGCAAGCCGTCAATTATGCTAAACAAAAAGGTATCCATGTCAATTTTGGAGCCGAGATCGAATTTTATCTCTTTCAACACGATGAGGAAGCCAAAGAAATACGCATTCCTTTTGATCAAGCGGGATACATGGATGTCGCACCGAAAGATAAAGGAGAAGATATCCGCAGAGAGATCTGTTTTACCTTAGTTGAGATGGGCATCCATCCAGAGGCGAGTCATCATGAGGAAGGTCCTGGTCAAAATGAGATCGACTTTCGCTACAGTGACGCTTTAACAGCGGCAGATCAAACGTCTACCTTTAAATGGGTGGTGGAAATGGTTGCCTCAGGCAATGGGTTAGAAGCAGATTTTTCCCCAAAACCACTTCCTGCTCATGCTGGAAACGGTATGCACATCAATATCTCTATTGAAGAAGGGAATGACAAACAGTCTGCCTTTTTGGCCGGCATCCTCGATCATATAAGTGAAATGAGCGTCTTTCTGAATCCGCATAAAGACAGTTTTTTACGATTAGGCGAGAAAAAAGCACCGCGTTACATCAGCTGGTCCAAAGAAAACCGCTCCACCTTAGTGCGTATACCTGCGGTCAAAGGTGATAAACAACGTTTGGAATTACGCTCTCCTGATCCGAAAGCGAACCCATATCTGTGTTATGCACTCTTGATCTATGCGGGTATCGATGGTATTCAACGACAACTTCCTCTAAGTGAAGAGACGACTGTCAACTTGTATACAGCAGATCCAGCCATCACTGAGCATCTGCAAATGTTACCAAAAGACCATGAGGAAGCATGGAATCTTGCTGCTTCCAGCGAATTTATCAAGCGATATGTTCCAATGGCATATTTGAACGCATATCGTTCAAAATAACAAGAGAAAGGAGGAGCGTTTATGCAGACTACCTGCATTCTGGTCGTGTCCAAGAATGAAGCGCTAGCACAACTCTTAAAAAATCTTTTACCCAAAGATCGTTTCACGCTGCTTTTCTCCTCTCTCATTCCTCAAGCGCAGCGTTTCTTGATCAGTCGAAACGTACATCTGGTGATCATCGATCTTCCATTAAAAGAAGAAAGCGGTCTGCGTTTTGCCCAACAGATCGCCATGCGCTCTTCCTTAGGACTATTGTTATTGATGAACGCTGCTTTTTATCAAAACTATGGTGCACGCATGGAAGAAGCTGGCATCCCTGTTTTAGCAAAGCCACTGTCTCACCAAGCATTATATCAATGCATCCATTTATCCAGCATCTTGCAAAAGCGCATCGTTCAATATGAAAAAGAAACGATTGATCTCAAAGAAAAGATGAAAGAGATCCAGCTCATCAATCAGGCAAAATGGCTCTTGATAAATCATAAAAGATTGAGCGAAGAACAAGCTCATCATTATCTATTAAAACAAGCGATGGATCGATGCTGTACAAAATATGAAATTGCAAAACAGATCATCGCAAGCTTTGAACAAGGAGGCAAACTATGACTAAATATATCTTTGTAAGCGGCGGTGTCGTTTCCGGACTAGGAAAAGGCATTACTGCCGCATCGTTAGGAAGGCTTCTCAAGTCTCGCGGTCTAAAGGTCGCAGCACAGAAATTAGATCCATATATCAACGTTGATCCAGGTACGATGAGCCCCTATCAACATGGAGAAGTTTTCGTGACCGAGGATGGCGCGGAAACTGATCTGGATCTAGGGCACTATGAACGCTTCATCGATGAAGATCTTAATCAATATTCAAATCTGACGACAGGAAAAGTATACTGGAATGTATTAAACAAAGAACGAAACGGCAAATATCTCGGCGAGACCGTACAAGTGATTCCCCATATTACCAATGAAATCAAATCCTTTATCTATCGTGTAGGAAAAAAGACGGATGCCGATGTGGTGATTACCGAAATCGGCGGAACGACAGGAGATATTGAAAGTCAACCATTTTTAGAAGCTATTCGACAGGTAGGTTTAGAGGTAGGAAAAGAAAACGTACTCTATATCCATGTCACATTGGTTCCTTACCTTAGCGGCAGTTATGAACACAAAAGCAAGCCGACCCAGCATTCCGTCAAAGAATTACAGGGTATGGGCATCCATCCCGATGTGATCGTCCTTCGCTGCGATCGACCGCTCGAGAATTCCATCTTCAAAAAAATCGCTCTCTTTTGCAATGTGAAAGAAGATTGTGTCATTGAAAACCGAACGGTCGATCAGCTCTATGAAGCACCGATCATGTTGGAAAAACAACACTTTTCTGACATCGTCTGCCGTGAGCTGCATCTGAAAAGCGCTCCATGTGATCTGAACGAATGGATGTCCATGTTAGAGCGCACACAGCACTGTACCCGCAAGGTCACCATTGGTTTGGTTGGAAAATACGTTCAGTTACACGACGCTTACCTATCGGTTGCTGAAGCATTGCGTCACGCTGGTTTCGCGCAAGACTGTCAGGTTTCGATCGAATGGATCGATTCAGAGACGATCACTCCTGAAAATGTTGAAAAACAGCTGCAGCACTGTGACGGTATTCTGATCCCAGGCGGCTTTGGAAATCGTGGAATCGAGGGAATGGTCACAACTGCAGCTTACTGTCGCACACATCATATTCCTTATCTAGGTATTTGTCTGGGCATGCAGATCGCTGTTATCGAATTTGCACGTCATGTCTGCGGCTACCCTGACGGTGATTCCCGTGAATTTAATCCGCATTCTTTGCATAAAGTCATTGATTTTTTACCAGATCAGCACGACACGACGCAAAAAGGGGGAACCCTTCGTCTGGGTGCTTATCCTTGTCATATTCAAGAACATACCAAGATGATGCAGTGTTATCAAAATCAAATGGTACAAGAACGTCATCGCCATCGCTATGAATTCAATAACGACTATCGCGAGGCACTGACGAAAGCTGGTATGATCATCAGCGGAACCTCTCCTGATGGAAGAATTGTCGAAGCCATCGAGCTTGAGGAGCATCCGTTTTTTCTCGCCGTCCAATTCCATCCGGAATTCAAGAGCCGTCCAAATCGCGCCCATCCATTATTTCTCGGTTTGATCAAAGCATCTCTCAACCAAGCCAAATAAAAACACCTGCGCATGAAACGAATGTGTTCTTTCACCTCAAGGCGAACGTTCGTTTCAAAATCAGGTGTTTTCTTCTTCTAACGTTTGAATGATTCCTTGTGCCACAGCATCCGCCAACTGTTGATCTTCATTTATCATCGCATTGACATCTTGTTCATCCGTGATAAAGCCAATCTCGATCAATAAGGCAGGAACTGGATTGCAGCTGACTACATATAATTGATTTTCCAATGCATCTTTCAATCCGCGATCCTGACTATATTCAAGCAAGTTGAGCTGTTCATGGATCGCATATGCCATTTCAACCATCTTGGTATCCTGTAAGTCTAAATATGTTTCAAAACCGGATGCCTCACCAAAGTCATTGGAATTCGTGTGGATAGAAATGAAATAATCCGCATCAGCTTCTATTCCTTTCTCCACCCTTGCTTGTAAATCTGCCACATTATCGCTTTCCCAATCGACATCATCACTCGTTCGCGTATAAACCACCTTATACCCTGCTTCTTCCAATCGTTCTCCGATCAACAAAGTCAGATTTAACGTAATATCTTTTTCTGCAATGTTATCTATGCTTAATGAGCCACTGTCATATCCCCCGTGACCAGCATCCAAAATAATCGTCGTTGTCGGGACTTTCTCTTCCTCAACATAAAAAGCGCTCACTTCATTTGAGAAATGGAAAAAGGTCATTTTTACAAAAGAAAAAATGCCATATAAGAACATCAATGTTACAGCCATCAACAATAGGACACGACGCCAACGAATCGTTCGACACCCCATCTTTCCATCACTCCACTTCTCAAATGATCTTTCTGTTCTATCATACACTGTTTTTCATCCTGTTAGGTGATGAAATATTGAATCTTTTTTAAAGATAAAGATAGTTTACGTTTCTTGATCCGATCAAGCGATAAACCTTTTTGCGCTCCTTCTTCAAAAATTCTTTACAAATACCATGCATTTCCTTGGACAATAGGAAAAAAATAGCTATAATAATACCGATTAGAAAAGAAAAGAGGTTTGAATATGTACTGTACTCGCAATATTACAGATTCTATCGTCTGGGTAGGTGGCAGTGACCGCCGCTTAGCGCTTTTTGAAAACTTGTTCCCGATTCCTCATGGAGTTGCTTATAACTCTTATTTGATCTTAGATGAAAAAACGTGTTTGATGGATACGGTCGATGCATCCATCCGTCAACAATTTCTTGAAAATGTGCTTGCTACTTTAAATGGACGCACGTTAGATTATCTTGTCGTTAATCACATGGAACCGGATCATTGTGCGAACATTGAAGAATTAGCGCTTCGTTTCCCTCAGATGAAAATTGTAGGAAATGCGAAAACATTGAATTTCATCCAGCAATTCTATCATATGGATCTAAGCGATCGTTTCCTTGCCGTAACGGAAAAAGACACGTTATCTTTAGGTGTACATGAGCTGCATTTCGTCTTTGCCCCAATGGTGCATTGGCCGGAAGTGATGATGACCTATGAAGCAAGCGAAAAAATCTTGTTCTCTGCCGATGCCTTTGGAAGCTTTGGAGCACATAAGGGAACGATCTTTGATGAAGAAATCGCATTGAATGATGAATGGCTTGCAGATGCGCGTCGTTATTATACAAACATCGTTGGAAAATTTGGTGTACAAGTACAAAGTGTCTTGAAAAAAGCGGCCGCATTAGACATCAATATCATTGCCCCGTTGCATGGAATCATCTGGAGAAGTCACATTCCTTTCATCCTGGAGAAATATCAATTGTGGAGTACTTATACGCCGGAACAAAAAGGGGTTGCCATCCTCTATGGCTCCATGTATGGCAATACGGAAAACGCCGCAAATGTGCTAGCATTCAAATTAGCTGAAAAAGGTATTCACGATATCCAGCTCTATGATGTATCCAACACGCATGTTTCCACGCTGATTGCTGAATCCTTCCGTTATAGCCACATCGTTTTAGCGGCACCTACCTATAACAATGAAATTTATCCTGCAATGTATAACTACCTTCACGATTTGAAAGCATTAAACTTACAGAAACGTACATTTGCAATCATGGAAAATGGTACATGGGGACCTTTAAGCGGAAAACTGATGACTGAGTTCTTGCAGGGAATCAAGGATATGACGATCCTAGAACCGAAAGTGACCATTCGCTCCGCCTTGAACAATGATAGCTTGAATCAGTTGGAAGCGATGGCAGAAGCTCTTGCTGAATCACTTAAATAACTGATCCTATAAAATAAGAAACGGCTCATAATGCCGTTTTTTATTTTATAGGATTCCCCGAAATATGGATCAATGGTTTTCTATCATCTATAGTGAATCTATCCGATTTCTTCTATGGCATAAGCTAAACCGGTTTCTTCCATCAAGGACAAAAATGGCATTGAATCAAAAGCTTCTAATGAATAGACACCTGGCTGACGGTAAATTCCTTTTGCATAAAGCTCAACCGCAAGCGCTGCGCCAAAACCAGTCTGAGCAACCACCGCCTGCATACCAAAACGAGCCATCGCTTCTTCCTGTGAAAACTTTTGATACATCATTACTTTTTTCTCTTTCCCATCTTTGATGCCAACGGCATATACCCCTACAAGCATGCTGCCGCTCATCTGTGTCAACTCTTCAGGTTGCGGTGCACATGCCGCTATCACATCGCGAGGAACAACACGCATTCCTTTTACTTCAACTGGCTCAATGGAATTCAAATGCAGTTGATCCAACACTTTTAACGCTTGAATCAAATTTTCATCCAACGCAATCTTAAACGTACAGTTGCGCAAACCATATTTCGCTAGATACCTAGGCATGGTTACCGTTTCTTCGTGTTCAACTTTCACCAAGACATTTTCGCCAACTTCCGGCATCATAAACCGCTCTTCTCCCGCAAAAGCTTTTTCTATGATATATTCCCCATCTTTAAACTCTACATTGGGATTCATCACTTCATCTAAAACAGTCCACACGTTAAAGCCGAACGTGATTGCATCAGAATCTGCGTTTTCTACATGAAGGTCTCCACCATCTTTCACATGCAGTTCCTGTATTTCATCGAATTCATATTCACAAAGATATTTAGCAAACACATTCACAACGCCTGGGTCGATGCCCAAACAAATCAAAGCCATATTTCCCTGTTGAACCCATTGTTGATGGCGATCAAAGTGATACGCCGTCATCACTTCATCATAACTGTTTTCAATACCTTTCCCATACTTCGGATGTTTTTTAGGCAATGACCAAGTCCCTAAATTGGCATAATCGGCTTTAGCCAGATATGCTGCGTCAAAAATGTAGTTTGCACAAAAAGGACTCGCTGCATCCAATACGAATGTGATCTGATATTCTCTCATCAAAGCCACCATAGACTGGGTATCCGTTGCATCTACCTTTGCACAGAGCAATCGCTCATCCTTGCAATCGTTTGCAATCACCTGTGCATGCTGCAGATTCACATCACATAACAAAGCAAATTCAAACCATTCGCGATCAGGATCACGATCCAACAGCTGTTTGATAATACAATGTCCGACAGCGCCTGATCCTACCAACATCATTCTCATCTTCATCACAAACCTCCTGGCATTTATAAACAAAAAAAGAAGAAAAATGCCATTGCATCTTATCTTCTTTGTCCTTTTACCAGTTGGTTATATCCACGTAGGTGATACGACATGCGTATGCTCTCCAAAGAGTTGTCGACCATCCTTCCTTTTGCCTGCTAGTTTCCGTCCATATACAAATGCAAATATATGAAACTTGCTGCTTCGGCCCTTTTTCAAGTGTCTAAAGATGGCGTCATCCATTTCCATTTTTGCATGGTCAATATACCAAATTTTACGTTTTCTGTCAATGAGCCCATGAAAAACAGCAGGAAATCCTGCTGTTCAGGAAATCCTGCTGTTATTCTTCTTCTGCATCAAACTGTGAATTATACAGTTGCGTATAGAAACCGTCTGCTTTCATCAATTCTTCATGATTTCCCGCTTCAATGATATCGCCATCTTTCATGACAAGAATCAGATCAGCATCACGGATCGTTGATAAGCGATGGGCAATGACGAAGCTGGTACGATTTTCCATCAATTTATCCATACCTTTTTGGATCAATACTTCCGTACGCGTATCTACGCTGCTGGTCGCCTCATCTAAGATCAGAATTTTTGGATCAGCCAAGAAGGCGCGTGCAATGGTTAACAACTGTTTCTGTCCTTGTGAGATATTGCTGCTCTCCTCATTGATCATCGTATCATAGCCATGATCAAGGGTGCGGATAAAGTGATCGACGTATGCTGCATCCGCTGCTTTGATCACTTCCTCATCAGTTGCATCCAATTTCCCATAACGTAAGTTTTCCATGATTGTTCCATTGAATAACCATGCATCCTGCAATACCATACCAAATAATGCGCGAAGATCTTTTCTGCGCATATCTGTAGTCTTGATACCATCGATATAGATAGATCCACTGTTCAATTCATAAAAACGCATCAACAGCTTAATGATCGTCGTCTTACCTGCACCTGTCGGCCCAACGATCGCAATTTTTTTACCTGGCTTGATATACATAGAGAAATCATGAATGATGATCTTTTCTGGTGTATAGCCAAAATGAACATTTTCGAATGTAACCTGTCCTTGTATCGTTGTCTGTCCATTTTCATCAAAGATCGTTACCGGTTGTTCACACTCGGTAACCTCTTCTTCCTCACCTAAGAATTCAAAGACACGCTCTGCAGCTGCTGCTGTAGATTGCAAGATGTTCATATTCTGAGCAATCATCGAAAGCGGCTGATTGAAACTGCGCACATAAGTGATAAAGGATTGAATATCACCGACCGTGATGGATCCTTGCATTGCCAGATAACCACCTAAAATTGCAACACCGACATAGCCTAAGTTACCGACAAATACGCTGATCGGTTGCATCAAACCACTTAAGAATTGAGACTTCCAGGCGGAATCATACAGTTCATCATTCAATCGTTCAAAGGTTTCCATACTATCCTCTTCACCATTGAATGCCTTCATGATGATATGTGCACCATACATCTCCTCAATATGGCCATTGACATTACCCAAGGAACGCTGTTGTGCAGCAAAATATCGTTGAGAATGCTTCACGACCGTCGTGATCAATATCAGGGATAATGGAACGACGATCAATGCGATCAAGGTCATCGGTAAAGAGATGCTCAGCATCATTGCCAGATAGCCAACGACTTGTACAAAACTGCTCAGCAATTGTGACAATGATTGATTCATCGTCTGTTGGATCATATCCACATCATTTGAAAAACGCGAAAGGACTTCTCCATGCGATTGACGGTCAAAATAAGAGAAAGGCAAACGATTTACTTTTTCAGCCATCTCATTACGCAGGTTATATGCTACTTTTTGCGATACGCCTGCCATCAACCAGCTTTGAATAAAACCACACAAAGTCGAAATCAGATATAATCCGATCAGTTGCAACAAAATCACTTCGATCGCACCGAAGTCAATGCTGCCCGTTCCATAGATTTGTGCCATGAATCCTTTGGTCAGCTCAGTGGTCGCATTACCTAAGATCTTTGGTCCAACGACCATAAATACGACGGAACAGATCGAAAAGATAAATGAAACGATGATATTCCAGCGATACGGTTTTAGATAATGGATCAATCGCAGCATGGTTCCTTTAAAGTTCTTTGCTTTTTCTGCCGGTCCACGTCCTCCATGCATGCCCATCGGGCCTCTTCTCATTGGTCTAGGAGAATGATTTGAATGTTTACTCATTTTCTAATTCCTCCTTAGACAGCTGACTGTATGCAATCTCACGATAAACAGCACAGTTTTCCATTAGTTGTTTGTGTGTACCGATTCCTACGATCGTCCCTTTGTCCAAAACGACGATTTGATCTGCATGTAAGATCGAAGAAATACGTTGAGCGACCATCAACACGGTACTGCCTTTTTCTTTGCACAGTTGTGTCAACGCTTTTCTTAAACGAGCATCGGTCTTAAAATCCAATGCTGAGAATGTATCATCAAAGATAAAGATCTCAGGCTGTTTCATCAATGCACGAGCGATCGATAAACGTTGACGCTGTCCACCAGAAACATTGGTTCCTCCCTGGGCAATCGCCGTTTCAAAGCCTTCTGGTTTTGCATCGATAAATTCCAAAGCTTGAGCGACTTCGCTTGCTTCTCGCATGGCTTGTTCATCTGCTTCTTTATTGGCATAACGCAGATTGCTGGCAATAGTCCCTGTAAACAGATAGCCTTTCTGTGGAACGTAACCGATTCGATCACGAAGATCATGCTGTGAAACTGCTTTGACATTGACACCGTCCACAAGGATCTCTCCTTCGCTCGCATCAAAAAAGCGTGGCACTAGATTGATCAATGTCGACTTCCCGCTGCCGGTACTGCCGATGAAAGCCGTCGTCTTTCCTGCTTGTGCCGTAAAGTTCAGGTGATGCAGTACCGGTTCTTCCGCACCAGGATAATGGAACGATACGTTTTTAAATTCAATGACGCCTTTTTTCGATTCATCAAAAGCTTGCGGTTGATCCGGGTCTTTGATCTGCGGCTGTGTTTTCAATACTTCATCGATTCTTCCTGCCGCAACAGATGCACGTGGAATCATGATCGAAAGCATCGTGATCATCATAAATGCCATGATGATCTGCATCGAATACTGCATGAAGGCCATCATATCACCAACCTGCATGACGCCATCACCCACTCGATGCGCACCAACCCAAACGATCAAGATCGAAGTACAGTTCATCACCAATAGGATGAGTGGCATCAACAAGCCCATCGAACGACCGACAAACAGCAAGTTTTTCATGATTCGCTTATTGGCTTCCTCAAACTTCTTTTCTTCTACTTTTTGATTGTTGAACGCACGGATCACTGGCATACCATCCAAAAATTCACGAACGACTGCGTTGAGATGATCCATCAGTTTCTGTGTAATGCGGAATTTTGGCAATACGATCAGGAATGCACTGCCCATGATACCTAAGATGACAATAATGACCAAAGCGATGATCCATGTCATGCTGACATCTGATGTCAATACCTTGATCAAAGCACCGATTCCTATGATGGGCGCATAAATGACCATACGGAGCATCATGACCAGTACCATCTGCACCTGTTGGATATCATTGGTCGTTCGTGTCAACAAGGTGTTAGTCGAAAAACGGCCAAATTCAACTAATGAGAAACTTTCTACTTTTGCGAAGACATCATGGCGAATTCGTTTTCCTAATCCAGCCGCAATGCGTGCTGCCAGAAAACCAACACAGACGGCACAGGCTGCTGATCCTAAGGCCAACAACAACATCAAGGCTCCATTTGTCAGCAGATAGGAATACTGGATTACATCCGTATCCATGCCAATGGCTTGATATTCCTGATAGACAAACTGCGCATTTGCCGTATCGATCGTACTTTGCCCCATTGCATCTCCCATGGCATTCATCTGCGTTATGATCTCGTCCATTTGTTCCTGCGGCATCATTGGCAATAGATCATACAGAGTCGTTCCTTCCGGCATTTGTTCGATCATTGCGACCATCGCTTGCTGTTCCTCACTCAAAGAAGCATTTGCCTGTGGATCATTCATCGCTTCCTCAATCTGCGCTTCCTGTTGATCAAAACCCATTACACACGTCTCAGCTTGTGAGAGTGCCATTTTTATCTCTTCATGCGTAGAAAGAGCATCTTCTTTCAATACATAAATGTTTTCTTCTGCTAATTGCGGATAATCTTTTAAAGCTGCATCACTTGCATCGGCTGGTGTGAGCAGTTCATAACTATCTAGAAAAATCTGTTGCTGCTCTTCACTCATGAACAATGAAAGTTTGTCATACGTCTGTTCACGTACCGCCTGTAACACCCCATCTTCAATCCCATTCGCATTAATGCCAACATTTACGATGTTGGACATATAATCTGGCATTGTCAGCTCACACATTGCTTGCCCAAATAACAATGCGATGATCATCAATATGGAGACAATAAACGGTTTTAAGTACTTTCTCAGTTTTAACATGCTTGTTCTCCTTTCTTCGTCGTATGCGAAATCTCTCGCTCTTGATAATATGCAATCGC
This sequence comes from uncultured Merdibacter sp., assembly GCA_965151435.1. Classification (GTDB taxonomy): domain Bacteria; phylum Bacillota_I; class Bacilli_A; order Erysipelotrichales; family Erysipelotrichaceae; genus Merdibacter. The sequence continues at coordinate 61,006 of CBCTZR010000002.1, forward strand.
TTTTTCTAAAATACGTAGTAATGCCTGTGCATCTTCCTCACCCAATGTAAAAAGAAATGACTGTAAATTTTTCTGTACTTGTTGATAACAGCGTTTCATCTGCACCTGTGCTTCTTCTGTCGCCTGCAAATACGTCGACCGTCGATCATGCGCTGGTGTCACTCGTTCGATCCAGCCCTTCTCTTCAAAGGTTTTGATCACTTGTGAAACAGCTGCCGGTGTCACTTTAAAATGACCGCTGATATCATTCATCTTCAATGGTGTTCCTTTCTGTTGACATTGTACGATCGAATGAAGGATCATCAGATCACGAAATTTCATTCCACTATGCACTTGTTTATTTCTCTTCTGAAAAAGATAAAACAAAGTTAGTAATTGTTGAATAATTTCTTTCTCATCCATCTTATCACCTCGAAAAGTTAAGTTACTTAACAATTAACTTACTAAAGTATTATATGCAAAAAAAGCTTCCTGTCAACTGATTTTTGTTCTATTTACATCTTGCTTCGATTGTCATACAATAGAGACAAAAAGTAGAGGTGATCCTATGGCAATCGAACTTGTCAGAGAATACTTAAAAAAGTATGGAAAAGAACACGATATCATTGAATTGGATTCTTCCAGTGCAACAGTTGAACTTGCGGCACGCGCATTAAACACTCAACCCGAGCGTATTGCGAAGACGTTATCTTTCATGGGAAACGAACAGCCTCTATTGATCGTCTGTGCAGGTGACAACAAAATTGATAATCACAAATTTAAAGAACAATTTCATACCAAGGCCAAAATGCTAAAAGCAGATGAGGTGGAACGCTATACGAACCATGCGATTGGCGGTGTATGCCCTTTTGCTGTTCCTTCTTCCACAGCTGTTTATTTTGATGTCTCATTAAAACGGTTTGACTATTTTTATCCTGCCTGTGGTAGTGCGAATTCCGCCATTCGCTTAACCTGTGAAGAGCTGGAAAATCTTGTTCCACAAGGGACCTGGATCGATGTATGCAAGCAATAAAAAAAAGAACCCCGATCGATCTGGATTCTTTTTTACGGTTCGTTCAGCTCCACCACTTTACGGTGTCCACGCTGATTCCGCTTTAGCCATTTACTGGCTGCCTGCTCGTCTTTTAAACGAACGATGATCGCATTTGGACAAGAGGCTAAAATGCGTTGAATATCCGCAGTAGTTCCTCTTATCAGTCGAATTTCACGTCGCAGTTTAATTCCATAGATACATTCCCGTCCAGGCTGCATACGATCACTCCTTATCTTTATTGTAATACATTCTTCCCTTTTTTACAAAGTGAATACGTGTGATTTTACCAGTTTCTGCGACGGATTTCGACGTCTGTTTTTCACTGTTTTTTCATTTTGCTTTTATTGATACATTTTGGATTTAAAACACTATTTTTCGAATTTTTATCTCGTATTGATCGCATAAGAACCATTGCTGGAAGCGATGACATTTCCCTTTTGATCATAGGCCACTGCTCGAACCATCGCCATCCTGCTCCCGGCATGGTCACAGATCGCTTCCACTTGCAACTTATCATTCTGATTGCTTCCTTTGACAAAATTCACCGCCATCTGTATCGTCGGTGTAAACGTCGCTTGTGAAAAAGCGTATGCCGCACATCCCATCGCTACATCTAAGATGGTCGCAAGGATTCCTCCATGCGTATGTTCATCTGGATTGAGCTCCCACGCACTGATGGGAAAAGCTAAGACGATTTTTTTTTGTGCTTCCTCAACAGCCATCAATTCCATCTGCAACAATGCATTGATCGTATCTTTTCGTTCCTTACGAACAGTGACAAAATGCTTTGCTCGCTGTAACGATTCCATCATTTCCATTCCTCCAATCTTTCTTTCTTATTCTAGCCATTTCCACCCAAGAACGCAAATGCTAATAATTCATGTTATAATGGAAAAAGATATGGAGGGATCTTCATGAATCGATTCAATTGGGAACAGCTGGTCAGTGAACAGCGTATCCCCCAACAACAAAAAGCAAAACACCTAACCTCTTTGCGCAGCGAAGTAGAAAGTGATTATTATCGGATCATCAACAGTGCTTCGTTTCGCCGTTTACAAGATAAAACTCAGGTATTTCCTTTGGACCGCAGCGATTTTGTGCGCACGCGATTGACCCACTCTTTGGAAGTATCCGCTATTGCGAAATTCATCGGCAAACAAGTTTGTGCGATGATTCAAGCGCAAGGTTTGGAGAAAGAGGAAATCAATACACATGCCATCGTAGAAACATTAGCTTGTGCATCTTTGCTGCATGACATTGGTAATCCTCCTTTCGGACATTTTGGCGAAGCTGCAATCCAGAATTGGTTTGCCAAACATTTAAAAGAGATCCGCTATGACGAAAACCAAACGTTGTATGATGTGCTGAATGAACAGCAACGCAATGATCTCTGCTATTTTGAAGGCAATGCGCAAAGCTTGCGGGTCATCGCCAAATTGCATAGGCTCAGCGGAAAATATGGAATGCATCTGACCAGCGGTGTAATGGATACGATCATCAAATATCCATGCAGTTCTTCAGCCAAATTATCCGAACTGCAAAAACCGAAACAAGAACGCTCTCTCTTACGAAAAAAACACGGTTTTTTCTACAGTGAAACCCAACTGTTTCAACAGATCAAACAAAATACCGGAACCGGACAGACACGTCATCCGCTCACTTTCATCTTAGAAGCTGCCGATGATCTTGCTTATACGTTCTCTGATCTTGAAGATGGCTATAACAAAGGGTTATACACCTATGACGAATTAAAACAACAGCTGATCGAATGCAATGATAGGGTTGGTTTACAGCGTCTGCAGGAATACCTGACAAATACAGCGAAAGAACAGTCCTCTTCCTATCGCGATGCAATCTTCAAATGGCTGACCGCGAAACAGCTTTATTGCATCTCTGAGGTTTCCAAAGCGTTCATTGCCCACTATGAGGAAATCATGACAGGAAATTTCGAACAAGAGCTATTAGCCGTCTGCAGTGAAGCAGCGCTGATTGCCAAGCTAAAGACATTTGCATATGAGCACGTCTATCAGACAACGTCCATCATCAAGCTGGAACTCATGGGCAATGAAATCATCTCCTTCCTCCTGCAGAACTTTGTAGATGCCTTATTGCCTTTTGATTCTCCGCGACCACAAAACGATATTCAAGAAAAATACTGCCAATTGCTCTCTCGCAATTATGTCGACAACTATTTTGATTCTGTCCAAGCGATCCAAGATGATAAAGAGAAAGTCTATTATCGCCTCTTGTTGGCAACGGATTTCATCTCCGGTATGACCGATACCTATGCAAAAACGCTCTATCAAGATATCAAAGGAATCAGAATGTAAATATATTCACAAAAGACTGTAGAACGAAATTCTTCTTCTACAGTTTTTTATAAATGATCATTACTGCTCTTCTGAAATAAATGAAAAAGTGACAGACGTATTTGTCATTGATAAGATAAAAGTATGAAAATTTCTTCCCATGTTCATATCTCATCTTTTAAAAAGAGATGTATACAACTTAAAAAACAGCAACTTTTTAAAAGCTGCTGTTTTTTCATCAAGATTCTTTTTTTGACAAAGCTGCTACACATTCAACGTGCTCATTTTTGTCCAAACCAAATGCATAATTTTCTTCTATAATTGGCAACTTAAATTTCATGCTTTTGATCCATTGTCCATTGCTCTGTCTTTCTTCATATATTTGTATTTCATCAATTAATAGTTCTACAAGTTTTCTTTTCTCTTCATCACTCATTATACAGAACAATTTATCAAATTGCATTAAAATTTTATAAATATTATCACTGGTAAGTTTTTCAGATTCTATAGTTTCTTTTCTTGCACAAGCATCATTCAACATTACTCTAACATCATCAATTTTATCATACATAGAATACAAGCGTTCATTTAAATCATTTTTTATTTCCATATAGTGCTTATTTTCAGGGTCAAGCATGTCAACTTCATTAATTAAGTTATTTTTGACTAACTGGTATTGTCTTAATTGTTTTTCATAATTACCAATTTCTATATCTATCTCAGTGGTATCAATTTTTGTGTCTATTTTATCTTTTATCATATCAGCAAACTTCGAATTATTAATGAGTTTAGAAATAATTTCTATTACTGCTCCATTCAAAATATCTTCATTGATTTGCTTATTATAAGTACACCTCTGTCCATCAATAAATTTTCTATGTTTACAAGCGTAATAAAAAAAATCTTTATATTTTGTTCCATCTTTTTTATACTTAATTGACTTATTACCATACATTCCAGTCCCACAAATTGGACACTTCACAATACTAGATAATAAATGTCTTTGCATGTTTCTCCTTCTATTAACTACCTCGTATTTCTTAGCTTGTGTAATAATTTTTGTCTGTGTTTTTTCCCATAGTTCATCATCAATGATTGCTTCATGTATACCATCCACTAATAAATAATCGTCAGATTTTACTTGTTTATAATCATTTCTAGTTCCATGAACTTTTTCTGTTTTGCGTCTCCCATACGCGATTTTTCCACAATAAACAGGATTATTTATAATCATTCTAATTAAATGTGGATTAAAGACAGGATATTTTCCATTATGCCTTGCAATTTTTCTAATACCATGATTTTCTAAATATTTTGCAACACCATTTGCTCCCATATCTGTATTTGCATACAAATCAAAAATCAACCTTATTGCTTCAGCTTCCTCTTCGTTTATCTGTAAAAATCCTTCTACCAACTTATAACCATACGGAGCAAAGCCACCATTCCACCTACCTTCTCTTGCTTTCTGAATTCGTCCTTCCATTGTTTGTATTCTAATGTTTTCTCTTTCAATTTCAGCTACTGCGGAAAGAACAGATATCATGAGTTTACCAGCATCTTTAGAAGAATCAATTCCATCTTCTACACAAATTAAATTAACACCATAATCCTGCATAATTTGTAATGTTGATAATACATCTGCAGCATTTCTTCCAAATCTCGATAATTTATATACGAGCACAAATGAAATTTTGTCTTTTCCGCTAATAATATCATTTAACATTTGTTGGAATTGAATTCGACCCTCAATAGATTTTCCAGACTTTCCTGCATCTTCATATTCATGAACAATATTAAATTGACTATAGTCAGCAAATGCCTTTATTCTAGACTTTTGCGCATCTAATGAATACCCATCAATTTGCATTGTAGTAGAGACTCTAGTATAAGTATATACATTTGATTTTTCCATAAGTAGACCTCCTCTTTTCAAGAAATACATTATGTAACTATTTGTGTAAAATAATTTCACACAAACAGTATATACTTCAGTGTTCTAAATCAATCTCTATTTCATTTTATTGAATTAATAACTTTTACTCAACGATGTCATTATTTTCATCATTTAACTCAATACAACTGAAGTATTTTTCAATCATTTCCTTTATGAATTTTACAAATTCAGTCCAATTATCTGTCATTTGAGTTCTCCTATCTACATATCAATCTAGAAAAAAGATATGTAAATCATCTAATAAAAAATTAAAAATACAAGCCCCATGAATCATCTATCATGCAACTTGTATTTTTAAACAATTATTTTTATAATCTATTTTTCCCAAGAATATAAATAATCCAACGCTTCAATAATTTCTTTTCTGCTATATTCATTTGCATGTTTAATAATGTACTTCATAGCTTCTCTTTGTAGATTTCTATTTCTTGGTAGATCTGAAATGAATACATCATATTTATTTGCTATAATTTCTAAAAGCTCTTCATTATTATTAAGAGGCTGTAACGAATAAGGAATAGCCAAAAATAAAAAATGCAAATAAAAAATGCATCTAATCTCGAAAGAGAAAGGATGCATTTTTTGGTATAATT
>CBCTZR010000003.1:0-54837 GCA_965151435.1 uncultured Merdibacter sp.
TATATGAGCATAAAGCTCTACCAAAGAATTATGGTGCAAACTTCTAAAGACGGGTCTATCATGCAAAAATAGTTATTCTATCATATAGTTGTCTTGCTTTTTTTCTCTTTCATTTTACTTTAAACTGGTTTATGATAAATTTAAGGAGTTGCAATCGAAATATATGATATCTTTTCAGGTTATTGCCTATAATTCTTTATCAAAGAAAAAGAAAGATGAAATTGATGCTTTTGTCTGTTCTTGTTATAATGCTTCTTTCATTTCTTCAATACATCACAATGAATTAGATGTTCAATCTGTCCAATTATATTTGGATAATCAGTTCATTGGTTATGCAGGATACTTTAAACATTCTTTAAAAAAATATGAATATGTTTTAGCTTCAGTAACTTGTTTTTGTGTTCATCCTGACTTTCGTCATCGTTCCTATGGAAGAGAATTATTACATTTTCTTGAATCTTTATTTATAAATGATGCTAGTATCGAATTTTCTCTATTTACTTGTAAACCTTCATTATCAGACTTTTATGTTCAAAATAGTGATTGGAAACCCATTTCGATCACTCTTGTTTCTCCTGATTTTCTTGATAGTTCTCAAGAGAATTTGATCGTACTTTTTCAGTCTTTTTCTTCTGATGTTGTGATAAAAGATCTTTTAAAAACATCAGCTATTTATGAATTGCAATTACCTTATGGATGTTTTATCTAATATTCCAGAATTGTTTGACAGTTCTTCTATCTATTGTTATAATATGAGAGCTACTGCAATGGTATCTTACGAATCAGGTCAGGTCGGGAACGAAGCAGCCTTAAGGAAGCTCTATCATGTGCGGTAGCTTTTCTTATATGTTTCACGTGAAACATCAAGGAGGAAAAATATGGATCGAGATGTACGTTTTATGAAAGAAGCAATTAAACAAGCGAAAAAAGCGTGGGAGAAAGATGAAGTACCGATCGGCTGTGTTATTGTTAAAAATAATCAAATAATTGCTCGTGCATATAATAAAAGAGAAATGACGCAAATCTCGACGACACATGCTGAAATACTGGCAATAGAAAAAGCTTGCAAAAAAATAAACAGTTGGCGATTAGAAGATTGTGAATTATATGTGACCTTGGAACCATGTCCGATGTGTGCAGGAGCTATCTTGCAGTCACGTATTAAGAAGGTAATCTATGGTGCAAAGGATCCAAAAGGGGGCTGTATTGATAGCTGCTTGAAAATGTATGATATCAAAGGTTTTAATCATTATCCATTGGTTCTTTCTGGTATCTTAGAAGAGGAATGTAGCAATCTATTAAAATCCTTTTTTAAAAATAAGAGAACAATAAAATCAAATAAAAATGATAAGTGATGAATATATTGCTTATCTTTTTTTAAAGTAAATGTATCGCATATTCATGAGTGGAGTATGGTATAATTGTAGAAGCAATAAAAAGATTGAAAGCAGGTGACGTATGGCTTATCAAGCGTTATATCGTAAATATAGACCAGATAATTTTGAAGGTGTTGCCGGACAAAAAGCAATCGTTCAGACTTTAAAAAACACAGTCAATAAGAATAAGATTGCACATGCATACCTATTTTGTGGTCCAAGAGGTACCGGAAAAACCTCTATTGCTAAAATCTTTGCAAAAATGTTGAACTGTGAAGACCCAAAACATGCTCCTTGTGGAAAATGTAAAAATTGTATAGATGTTCAAAAAGGTTCTCATCCAGATATTATCGAAATCGATGCTGCAAGCAATAATGGTGTAGATGAAGTTCGTAATTTGATTGAGAAAGTAAAGTATGCCCCTATTGAAGGTAAATATAAAATATACATTATTGATGAGGTCCACATGATGTCAACGGGGGCATTTAACGCATTATTAAAAACAATTGAAGAACCACCGGCACATGTTATTTTCATCTTCGCAACAACAGAACCTCATAAGGTATTGCCGACGATTATTTCACGTTGTCAACGTTATGATTTTAACAAAGTTAGTCAAAAAGATATGATCGAACGTTTGCATTACGTACTGAATGAAGAAAAAATTTCGATGGACGAAGAAGCAATTCAAACAGTTGCGACATTAGCTGATGGTGGAATGCGAGATGCTTTATCGATCTTGGATCAATGTATTGCTTATGCACAAGATCAAATAAGAGTTGAAGATGTAAATGCAATTTATGGCATTACTACTGTAAAAGAGAAAGGACAGCTATTTCAATATATCATCGATCAGAATTACATTGATGTAATGTCACAGATTGAAGATATGAATGAAAAAGGCATTGATATTCGTCGCTTAACCTCTGATTTGATTGATTTACTGAAAGAGAGCATGATCTATTCTTATACTAAGGATAAAACTTTAGTATCGACTGCAAATATCAAAGTCATCGAATCTATTTTAGATCCATTATCAAATGAGGAACGTTTTCAAATGCTAGATGTCTTGATGGATACCTTTGAGAAATATCGTAATGCGTCGGATGTAGCATCTTACTTTGAGGTCGCAATTTTAAAATTGTTTCATATAAAGGGTAATGAAACACATAAATCAGATCAGGTTACGTTGAAAAATGTTCAGCAATTAGATATACAGAAACAAAATGAACATACAGAAGAAGTGATTCGCAATGAGAAAACTGAAACATCTCAAATGGCTACACAAACATCAAAAGTAGAAAATGAAGAAAAGAATGTTTCACGTGAAACATTCAATAAGAAAGAAGAAAAAAACAAAAACAATCAGCAAAGCGTCTTATTTGAAATGGAAGAACCAGAACCAAAGATAGAAGAAAAAGAAGAGAAGAAGGAAAAAGAAGCAAATTTAATCATTGAAGATACATATGTATTACGTTTATTAGCTGGTGCAAATAAACAAGAAAGACAATTAGATGATGAGAAATTTAAAGATTTAAGTGAATACATGAATGAATTAGAATGGATTAAATATGCAAATCTTTTGAGAAATGCTGAAATTGTAGCGAGTGGCAAAAGCTATATCGTTCTAGCAGTAAATAGCGAGATAGAGGCAAAAGAAATCAACCAAATAGAGTATGAAGAGAGTTTTGTGCCATTTATGAATCAACTTCTCGGTATATCTAAAAAAGTCTTTGCAATTGATATTGATCAAAAAAAGAGAATAATTTCAAAATTTAAAGAACTGATGATCCAGGGAAAACTTCCTGAACCAGTACATTTAGAACTAAAGATAGAAAATAAGGTACAGGAGAAAGAAAAAACAATAGAAGAAAAACTAACAAACTTATTCGGTGAAGAAATTGTTATTATGGAGGAATAGTAAAATGGATATGGAAAAATTGCTGAATGAGGCAATGAAGCTGCAACAAAATCTAACAGATACACAAGCTGAGTTAGAAGAAAAAGAATTTGAAAGCAGTGTTGGTGGAGGAATCATTCGTGTACGAATGAAAGGAACGATGAAAATAGAAGAGATAGCAATTGATGATGAGATGCTAATAAAAGAAAATAAAGAAGATTTACAGGAGCTACTAGCAAATTGTATCAATCAAACTATAGATAAGATAAAAAAAGAAAAAGAAGAACAGATGAAATCAATGACAGCAGGAATGTCAATTCCAGGAGTGTTTTAAATGTATCCACAAAAATTTGAAAATTTAATTACGGCATTTCGTCATCTGCCAGGGGTAGGTGCAAAAACAGCAGAACGGTATGCTTTTACCGCATTGGATTGGGATGAAGAAACTTTAGATGATTTCATCACAGCTTTAAAAGAAATCCATGGAGGATTACAGCATTGTAAAATATGTGGAAATCTGAGTGAAGAAGATAAATGTCTCATTTGTAAAGACCAAACGAGAAACCCTCATTTGATCTGTGTGGTGCAGAGCGCAAAAGATGTAATTGCCATGGAAAAAATGAATGAATATCATGGCGTTTATCATGTATTGCATGGCGTAATCAACACGACAAAAGGAATCATGCCACAAGATCTTAATATTGAGAGTTTAATAAATCGGATTGATGAACAGACGGAAGAAGTCATTATTGCGACCAATCCAACAGTGGAAGGAGAGACAACTGCGCTATATCTTTCCAAACTGTTAGAAGGAAAAAATGTAACAGTAACACGCATCGCACATGGATTGCCAATGGGTGGACACTTAGATTATGCAGATGAATTAACGCTGTTGAAAGCATTTGAAGGAAGAAAGCGAATGGAATAAGTTAGTTAAAAAATTGAAGCGAACCATAAGGTTTGTATCTACAAACATGAAGGTTCGCTTTTCTTATGTCAAAATACAATTACGATCGGAAAATAAAAGAGACTGATACCTGTAAACAAAGAAGTCAGTCTTATAACTTTGGATCAATGAGTTCATTGGACGAACCACAATTGCTTAAAAGGATTTCATCTAATTGAATCATTAAATTGTTCATGCAGCCAAATGCGATAATCATTTGAAAGGATAATTTGATCACAAGAATGTACCTGTAAAGGATGATAAAGATTATAAAAATATACTGGAAGCTCAGCAATTAGTGTTTCCGATGCATCATAGATCTTCGATTCGATCTTTTCATATTCATTTCTTGGATTATTTATACCATAATAACCTTCTAATTCATCTAAAATTGGAAGCACGGAAGGTTCAATATCAAGAATCTCCCCATGGATCATACGTTCTCCATGTAATAAAGCAGGATAATCTTTTCCTTTGATCGTATATAAGATGCCTTTGACATAACCATCTTGAATAGAAAATACATGATCTTTTAAATAACGTTCGTAATTGCGGCAACCTTTTAAAAGTGTCCCATAAACAAATATTATTGCCATAAAAGCTTCCTCTTTAAATGGATGAATGAAGAGCTCGTGCAATTTTAGAGGTACAATTTTTGAGATAGCGAATATGAACAACGTCTAATATTGATTGAAAATGAGAAAGACCATCATGTTCCTGTAGATATTCATATTCGATTTCATAATCGATCGTATCGTTATAAAGATTTTTATCCAGACAAATTTCCGCATGATCTGTTGTGCATATCGCACGCCAAGTAGTTAATGTACCAATTAACTGTAATGGTTCACAAATTCCATGTTTCTTTAACAGTGTTTGAATTTCATCATCATGTAATGCTTGCAGATCATTTCCTGTAAGCTGTTTTTCAAATTCATAGAGCGTATCGTCATTCTTTCTGATCTTTAGTGTAAAAAGATAGGAACCTTGTTTTTCCCTGATGCGTAAAGCACCGCCTTTGTTTTGTATCTGATGATGGATCGTATCAAAATAATAGTTGACCTGCTTGATTGGCACAGCAGGTTGGAGATGATCATAAAGTGTATCAAATTGCTCTTTAGTAAGCAAAACTTTGTATTCTTTTTCTAAATGTTGATTCATATAAAAAACACCTCCTTATCATTTTAACACTGTATAGCATAAGAATACAGAGTGAACGTATCTAGTAATAGAAAAAAAACTATGGTAAACTTAACGACGAGGAGGGGTGCGCATGAAATATGCAATCGTCAAAAAATTGGATGAGAATTCAAAAAAAGTGGCGGATACCGTAATAGAACGATTGAATAAAAATGGATGGATGCAGGATGATGTGCATCCAGAATTAGTTATTTGTATTGGTGGAGATGGTACGTTGTTATATGGAGTTCATCAATACATGGACAAGATCAATGACTTGATGTTTTTAGGGATCCATACAGGTACGCTTGGATTCTTAACTGATTATACACAAGAGGAACTGGATATTTGTTTACATCATTTAATGACACGTACACCGAAAATAAATAAAGCACCGCTGTTAAAAATTAAAGTAGATCAATGGGAAAAACCAGTTTATGCTTTAAATGAAATGCGCATAGAGAATGTGATAAAATCACAGAATATGGATATCTACATCGATGGAGAGTTTTTTGAAAAATGCCGTGGATCAGGTATATGCTTAAGTACACAAGCAGGTTCAACAGCATATAATCGTTCATTGAAAGGTGCGGTGATCGATAGTGGTCTCTCTGTTATGCAATTAGCAGAAATAACGCCCATTCAACATTCGAAGCATCGATCATTAGGAAACCCATATATTATGATGGAGAATCGTCATGTTCGGATGATCAGTGAGGATTTTAGTACTGCGATGCTGTGCTATGATCATTTTGCCGTAGAATTGAAAACAGCAAAAGAAGTGAAAGCGCAATTCTGTGACAAATATGTTCGCTTTGCACGTTATAGAGAATATAGTTACTTAAAGCGATTAAAAAACTTATATTGAACAAAGAGCGGAGATACATACAGCAAATAGATGTAGCCGCTTTTTTTCTACATCTTTTTATAGAAGGAATGATTGACAAACAGATAAAAAAAACTAAAATAAATTTTGTCAATTCCGTTGTTGGATGGTGTGAACAATCCATACGATGTTTTGAAAGAAAAGAGGGGATCGCATTGTCTGAGGAAAAAGGAAAAACTTTGAATCCTTATTTGACCTGCGAGAGAAAATGGTTATTTTATCTATTGATTTGCATTGCCGGATATTTTGGTGCTTATACTTATGTGTTAAGAGGGAATATTTTCTGTAATGCGCAGACAGGAAATATTGTGTTAATGGGAATAGCGTTTGGTTCAGGTGATTTTAACGAAGGAATTTATTACTTGGTTCCAATATCTGCATATCTATTTGGCGCATTTATTTCAGAAATCTTACCAAATCCGATTAAACGATCATTAGCGATTCGTTGGGACACTGTTCTAATTGTAATAGAAATAATCGTCGTGATCATTCTTGGTTTCTTACCAGAATCAGCTCCAGTACAAATTTCTCAAGTTGCGATCAATTTTATCGCATCAATGCAATATAATACCTTCCGTCAGGCAGAAGGCATACCGATGGCAACTACATTTGCTACTAACCACGTACGACAGATCGGTGTAGGTTTGGCAAAAGAATTACATCATCGACACAAAGATGATAAGAAACATCGTGTCAAATTATTTCAACATTCAAAAATGTTAGTGTGCTTTATTTTTGGCGCAATGATCGGTGCATATTTTTGTCATATATTCTTAGGAAAAGCTATATGGATTACATTGATTCCATTTCTGTTTATTCTTATCCGTTTGTTATATGCGGATCTATATCTTGAAAAGGAAAGAATGGAACATAAGCCATCCGGACATTAAAACCAGGAAACTGGTTTTTTTTATAAGCAATATATTTGACTTTATCAAGTAATAAGTATATAGTTGATAATGTCAAATATTGGAGGTGGTGCAGTTTGCATACGGAATCGTTAGCTTTTTATGTTGCTGTTCTTCGAAAGTATTTTGTATCTTTTTGCAGTGAAAGAATGGATGCATTAGGTGTGACTTACAGTCAGTTATTTATAATGATCTTCATCCATAAAAAGACAGAATGTGCACCAAAAGAAATCAGCAAATATCTTCGCTTGGATGCTGGGCAGCTTAATCGTACATTAAATATTCTGATAGAAAAGAATTTGATCAAACAAAGAAAGAATGTGAATGATCGACGTGCAAATATCCTTTGTTTGACAGTAAATGGAGAAGAAGTAGTAAGACAAAGTCAGCGATTATTTGAAGATTGGGATCAACAAGTCCTCTCTCAAATCGATGAAGAAAGCAAGAGAGAATTGTTGGAATTAATGAAAAAGTTAGTATTAAATATCAATCAGAAAAAGGAGGAAGCATGATATGACAAGATTAGAAGAATTCATGGAGATTTTAGTTGGAAAATTTAATAATCAGGAACAATATGAAAAAATGAAAGAAAAGGGTATTGCATTTCCTTATGCAGAGCATGTCAATACAGCTTGTAACGATAAAATAGTGGATCTGCCAAATGCATTTAAAGGTGTATTCATGGTAGAAGAGAGCTATTATACGACTAATGGAAATACACATGCAAGTCCGCATTTATTTCTATTTACAGAAGAAAAAGAAGGTATAGTTTTAACATCTTATGATCTTCCGAAAGAATATGATAAGAATACATTTACTTATGCAGATTTAAAAGAGATTCCTTATGCGGACTTAAAAAAATCAACGAAATTTACGCCAGCTTTATATCAGCAAATTGAGGATAGATGGGAAGGTGGAAGTGTCAGCATGTTTTCACCGATCATGAAGTTCACATTGTTTGAACGGTTCTCAAAAGAATATCTGGAGGTCAGTGAACAGATGGAAGTGAATGGAAAAAGGACCTTTGGGTTTGATGAACCGATTTTATATAAGAGAACAAAATAAAAAAGATCCAATCGTTTATTATGATTGGATCTTTTTTATAAATTTAAAAGATGTAAAAAGCTTAACTATAAGTGAAATCTGAAAATTTCTTAGCGTGTGAACTGATATTCATGATCATTCCAAAACAGATGAAATAAGAGAGAATCGATGATCCGCCATAAGAGATCAGCGGCAAGGTGATACCAGTGATTGGTAAGAGTCCGGTAACCATACCTAAGTTTTGAATTTGCTGGTAGATCAATATGCCAAGGACACCGCTGATAATATATTTTTCCGTCATATGTGAAGTATGGATAGCAATACGAAGAATGTAAAGATCTAATGCCAAACAAATGATGATGACGATGGATGTTCCAATAAATCCGAAAGATTGACCAATGGCAGCAAAGATAAAATCGGTATGTGCTTCTGGTATGGATTGCATATTTGGCATCAATCCAAAACCTGTTAATCCACCAGAACCTAACGATAACAAAGAGGTATACAATTGCATACCGCTAGTGGTCAAGTTTTCCTCTGGATAAAACCAAGCAGTAATTCTTAAAAGTTTGTAGCCAGCAATAAACTTTGTCAAAAATTCATATTGAAAGAAGAACAGATAAAAGAAGACAATCAATACGAATAAAAGAAGACCGCCGCCAATCAAGATCCATTGTTTTTTAATTCCGCTACACATTAACATCACAATAAGCGAAATGCCAATAACAAGACAGATACCTGTGTCTGGTTGTAATAAAATCAATAATAATGGTGGCGCAGCCCATTGGGCGATCTTTTTGAACAATTCGATATCGCTGGTATAAGTGACCATCGCTCGATTCAAATTATGTTCATTGATGATATTTGCGCTGATGATGATCAAGACGATCTTCATGAATTCACTAGGCTGAAAACTACCAAATGGGAATTGAAACCAAGAAAAAGCTCCATTGACTGGAGAAGCCAAAGGTAGTGAGTGTCCAATAAATTTCGTCAAGTATTTAGATAAAAGAAGATAGATCAAACAGCCGATCAAGATGAAATAGATCTTTTTGATATACTGCATGATCGTATCATTACCAAAAAACATGATGACACCCATGATGATGAAACTGAGACTATACCAAATGACCTGTTGCAACAAAACAGATGAACCGTTTTGTGTGATTAGATTAAAAGAACTGTAGATAGAGATTAAACTGATCAGCATCATGCCAACTAAGATTGCTAGAAAACCGAAATCGAAACGATTTGGCTGTTTTGTATAACTAAGTGATCGTTTCATAGCATCACTCCATTTCTCACTATAAACAGTAACATTATAGCATACCTGAACAATAATTACGTTTAAGAATCTAAATATTCATTGAAATATCATTTGAGCACGGAATCAATGAGATACAGCAGAAGCATCCCCATTGATTTCATAAAATGTAATAGAAAGAAAACAGGCAGAATTATGCTATAATAAATACTTAGAGAATAGAAGATGGAGTTGACTTGCCATGGCAGAAACAAATAAATTTACACCAATGATGCAGCATTATTTACAAATAAAAAAAGAGAATCCAGATGCGATCATTTTTTATCGTTTAGGCGATTTTTATGAGATGTTTTTTGAAGACGCAAAAACAGCGTCTTTAGAATTAGATCTTGTGTTAACAGGTCGTAGTGCAGGTGTAGAAGAAAAAGTTCCTATGTGTGGAGTCCCGCATCATGCAGCAAATTCTTATATTCAGCGTTTAATCCAAAAAGGTTATAAGGTAGCGATCGTCGAGCAGGTAGAGGACCCAGCTTTAGCAAAAGGGTTGGTACAGCGAGAAGTAATACGTGTGGTAACTCCAGGAACGATCATGGATGAAACAACAGATGAAAAAAATACGAATTACATTGCAGCTCTCTATGATTTTCAGTATGGTGTAAGTGTTGTTTTGTGTGAGATGACAACAGGTGAATTAAAAGCGCAACTGATTGATAAAAGTGTAATAGCTTTACAAAAAATATTATTATTGAATAATGTGCGAGAAATCGTTGTGGAACATTCTTTTGACAAACGGTTACGTCGTATGATCGAAGAGATGGAGACAATTACCATATCAGCGATGGATCATGATGAAGTAAAAGAAATTTATGAACGATTATTAGAAAATGTTCATGATCAAAAGGTAAGACATACATTTGGCTTACTGATGAATTACCTTGATGATACGCAAAAACGTACGATGACTCATCTTCAGCCGATTGAAATGATCTATGAACAAGATTTTTTACAGATGGATTTTGCTACAAAACAAAATTTGGAATTGACGACATCTTTACATGGGAATGGTAAACAGATGTCTTTATGGAGCTTCATGGATCATTGTATGAGTGCAATGGGATCACGTATGTTGAAAAAATGGATAGAATTTCCATTAATTAATAGTGAAGAAATCCTAAAAAGGCAAACAGCTGTTCATTATCTCAATGAGAATTTTTTGATTCGTGATGAATTAAAAGAACATTTACGCTATGTCTATGATTTGGAGCGTTTAGGAGCCAGAGTTGCTTATGGCAGTGCTTCTCCTAGAGATGTTTTGCGATTAATTAAAACATTAGAACATGCTCCAGTCATTTTTGATCTATTTAAAGGTTGTTCCAGTTATCCAGAATACAGAACAATTGATACTTGTATGACTTTACATGATTTAATTGATGGAGCAATCGTTGAAGAGCCACCGTTGACAATCAAAGATGGAGGTGTATTTGTTGACGGTTATAATGAAAAACTGGATGAACTACGCCGAATTAGCAGAGATGGAAAAAGTTGGATCTTGGAACTAGAGGCAAAAGAGAGAGAACGCACAGGGGTAAAATCTTTAAAAATTGGATATAACCGCGTATTTGGATATTATATTGAAGTTCGCAAAGGCAATTTAGGTGCAATTAAGCCAGAATTTGGTTATGTGCGAAAACAGACCTTGGCAAATACGGAACGTTTTATCACGGAAGAGTTAAAGGAACAAGAGGATGCAATTCTGCATGCACAGGAAGAAAAGATTCGCTTAGAAATTGAGCTATTTACCGATTTGTTGAATCAGATCAAAGTTTATCTTCCAAAATTGCACGATTTAGCAAATGCGTTAGCCACGATCGACGTCATTTATGCATTGGCGCAGTTAGCAGGTGAACATGGCTATGTCTGTCCTACCTTTCATCAAGGATATCGTATTGAAATCATTGAAGGAAGACATCCGATCCTGGAATGTATGATGAAAAAAAACCGCTACGTATCAAATGATCTGAAAATGGAAGAAAATCAAAGTGTTAGTATTATCACAGGACCGAATATGGGTGGTAAATCGACCTTTATGCGACAGAATGCATTGTTGATCATCATGGCTCAGATAGGAAGTTTTGTTCCCGCAAAAAGCGCTTCGCTACCTATCTTTGATCAGATTTTTACAAGAATCGGGGCAAGTGATGATATTCTTAGCGGAAAATCTACATTTATGGTAGAGATGATGGAGGCTAACCATGCATTGCAACATGCGACCAATCGTTCGCTGATCTTATTTGATGAAATTGGTAGAGGAACTTCAACTTATGATGGAATGGCATTGGCGCAAGCGATGATTGAATATATTGATGAATATATTCACGCAAAAACATTGTTTTCGACACATTATCATGAATTGACGGAATTAGCAAATGATCATTCCAGCATTCGAAATCTGCATGTAGAAGTACATGAAGAAAAAGAAGAAGTCACATTCTTATATCGCATGCAAGAGGGAAAAGCTGATAAATCTTATGGCATAAATGTTGCACGTTTAGCAAAGCTTCCAGAAATCGTTTTACAGCGGGCAAGACAATTGTTAGAGGCTTTTGAATTGGCAGGAGATCATGGAATCTATCAACCACAGATGATGGTCGTAGAAAAAGAGGATCCAAAGGAAAAAGAACTACTGGATATGATTGATATGGTAGAAATCAACAAGATGACACCGATGGATGCTATGAATTTTCTCTATGAATTGAAAAGAAAACGAGAAGAATAAAACAGTCAGGACAGAGAGTCTGACTGTTTTTCTATTACAATACAACAGTAGTTACATTATTGAGACAGCGTTAGAAGAAATGAATAATGAAGAGAAAACCAGTGAAAATACCTAAAATAATAAAGAAGAAGGAGCATAACGATGAGCATACTTGTTTAAAAAAGCAATATATGCATGGTTATTCAAATTTATTAATAGATATATTTATTATCGTTGCTAAAGAACAAGGACATCAGGTAATAGAAATCAATGTTACAAAAGCTTTGGTTCATCCTGTCCTGTGATGTGTGGAGTAAAAAATCCATGAGTACAAAAAAATGATATATGCAAAATTGGTAAACAGCAAATGCATTGTGATATGGTTATTTTTGTAACATTATTGTATTATTTTGGTTTCAGTGCACAGTTAAAACTCATCATCGACCACTTTTATAGTTGGAATGAAGGAATCATAGAGAAAAGATTATAGAGCGTATTGATTGCAACAGCATGGAAAAGAAGAAGAGATGATGGAAATATGGAAGCATTATTATAAAGAACTATGTCAATATTTATGTTTTTAGGATAGAAGCATGATCTAAGGAAGAGAATGTGGGACAGTGGAGATGACCAAACAGAGTTTTTTTCCTGATTTAGCCTATCGGTTGGGAAAACATTAAAAAGGCGAAAACTCGTATTGAATTTTCGCTTGAACAACAGGAATGATTACCAGATACCAAGAACGTGTTGCATCGATAAAGAGACGATAGCAATCATGATCCAGCAGATAAATCCTAATAAGATCGGTTTTCCACCAGTTTTGATCAAACGGATGATATCCGTATTCAGTCCAATTGCAAACATCGCCATGATGATGAAGAATTTCGATAATTCCTTAAATGGGGCAAATACAACGGTATCAATTCCCATGCCGGAAGCAAACGTTGTAATGATACTTGCTAAAATGAAGAATAAGATGAAGAAAGGAAATACTTTTTTAAGGGAGAATGTATTAGCAGTTTCTCCTTTTTTTGCTTTTTTGGTACGATATAAAGCTAGAACTAGGGTGATTGGTATGATTGCTAATGTACGTGTCAGTTTTACGATCGTCGCATAATCTAAAGTGTTAGCACCTAAATGCATACCATCCAAAGCAGCCGCTGCAGCAGTCACCGAAGAAGTATCATTCACAGCTGTACCGGCAAACAAACCAAATCCTTCATTTGATAATCCTAAAATAGATCCGAGTGTAGGAAAAATCAAAGCAGCGATGACATTAAATAAGAAGATGACAGAGATCGATTGAGCCACTTCTTCATCCTTTGCTTCAATTACCGGTGCCGTAGCTGCTATGGCTGAACCACCGCAGATGGAAGAACCAACGCCTACTAAAATCGCAGTATTTGTAGGGATTTTTGCAATTTTATAAAAGATGAATGATACGATCAACGATGTTGAAATAGTAGAAAGAATAACTGGTAAGGAGATAGCACCTACATGTGCAATCTCCATGAGATTTAAGCCAAAACCTAATAAGATGACAGCGAGCTGTAAGATCTTTTTAGAAGTGTAAGTAATTCCTTTTTGAAAGGATTGAGATGGAATATAGATCTGTGCGATGACCATGCCAAGTAAAATTGCAAAAACTGGTCCGCCAATAATTGGAAATTGCTTGCCTAATAACCAACAAGGAATTGAAAAAAGAAAGCAAAGCACAATTCCAGGAAATACTGTTTTTATTTTTGTCATTTGGAAGTCCCCCTTAAACAAAAAATAGTATAAGCGAAAATAACCATAATGTATAATTATAATATATAATAAATATATAAAATATTATTATAAAAGGAGTATAGTCTCATGTTTGATTATCGAATGGAAACGTTCTTGGCCGCAGCGAAAACATTGAATTTCACTGTGGCAGCGAAAGAACTGCATATCACGCAACCAGCTGTTTCTACGCATATTCATCAATTAGAACAGGAATATGGAACAAAATTTTTTAAACAAAAAGGAAAACAAATTTTTTTGACAGAGAATGGGAAACTCTTTTTTCAGGTTGCCTCACGCATGAAGAATGATGATCAGCACATGCGTCAAAAATTTCATTCCAAGCGCGAAATCACAGAATTGAATTTTGGAACAACACTATCAGTCGCAGACTTTTGTCTTCGCCATACCTTAAACAAACTATGGAAAATTTATCCTAACTTGCATCTGCGATTATCGGTCCAAAATACTGAGACGTTATTAGAACGAATACATCAAGGAAGTTTAGATTTTGCAATCGTAGAAGGATATTATTCTAAAGAAGCTTATGATTTCATGACATTTCAAACGCAGGAATATGTAGCAGTATGTCACCCACAGCATTCTTTTGCTTCTAATGTACTTTCAATCCATGATCTTTGTGGAGAACCATTATTGATTCGTGAAGAGGGATCTGGAACCAGAGAAATATTGGAACGAATGCTTTCCTTGCACGAGCTGAGCTTACATGATTTTAAAGTGTTGGCGGAAATAGGAAGCTTGCATGTAATCAAAGAATGTGTCTTATCAGATGTAGGCATTTCTTTTTTCTATCTTCCTGTTGTAGAAGAAGAACTAAAACAAGGAAAATTAAAGCAAATCAAGATCAGAGAACAGTTTCATCATACATTTTCTTGTGTATGGTCAAAAGAGAGTATATTTGCACAGCAATATCGACAGATTGCTCTGTTACTGAGGGAGCGATCAACTCTTGCTGATGATTGATTTTAGATTGTCTGCAGAAAAACAGGCAATCTTTTTTTGTGGTTTTCTCAATTTTTCGGAATGAAGAAAATAAACGAAAACCTGTAAATATGTTACAAAGTATATAAAGATGTGTTATTTTTTCGCAGTTGTGAATTGTCTATAATTATCATGTAAACAGTAGGCCGACTGTGGAGAAAGGGGCGTGAAAGTTCGATGAGTCAATTTCCGCAAAATTTTTTATGGGGCGGTGCTAGTGCATCTGCGCAATTTGAAGGTGGATTCGATGAAGGAAATCGTGGAAAATCCCATTTAGATTATGTGGATTACATTGAACCATCTAAACGTAACAACGCGCATTCAACAGATTCACTAAGTTATGAACGCTTTTTGAATAACAAAATGCATGAGGAAGAACGAAATTTTCCAAATCGCAGGGGAAGTGATTTCTATCATCACTATAAAGAAGATATCGCTTTGTTAGCTGAAATGGGATTTAAGGTATTCCGTATGTCGATCTCTTGGTCAAGAATTTATCCTAGTGGTTATGAAGAAGAACCTAATCAGGAAGGGCTTGATTTCTATCATCGTGTATTTCAAGAATTACATAAATATGGAATTGAACCTTTGGTAACGATCATTCATTATGAAAATCCAGTTACTTTAACAGAAGATCTCAATGGATGGGAAAATCCAGAGATGATCGATCTATTTGTGAAATACGCGAAGACCGTCATCGATGAATATAAGGATGAAGTTACATATTGGCTTGGATTTAATGAGATCAATGCATGTCTGGATAATCCGTATGTGAGTGCTGGCATGTTTGTGGAAAAATCAGATCGTAATTATCTCTCTTGTTGTCACCAAGCTTTGCATCACCAGTTTGTCGCTCAGGCAATCGTGGCGAAATATTTACATGAAACTGCGCCGCATTGCAAGATCGGAGCGATGATCGCTCGTTTGGAATGCTATGCGCAAACATGTGATCCTGCTGATGAATATGACACGCTTGTAGAAGATCAGATCAACTGTTCATTCTTAGATATCATGTGCCGGGGAAAGTATCCGAAGACACTGCTAAACTATTTTAAACAGAATGATGTGACACTTACGAAGATCGATGATTATGAGCAAATCTTAAAAGAGGGAACGGTAGACTTTATCTCCATCAGTTATTATATGAGTTATGTCATCAGTTCGAAACCGGGACAAAAAGAGAACCCAGGAAATTTGATGAAAACACTGGTCAATCCATATCTGAAGCAAAGCGCTTGGGGTTGGGCAATTGATCCGTTAGGATTAAGAATCACATTAAATCGTTTGTATGATAAATATCAGTTGCCGATCTTTATCGTTGAAAATGGAATTGGTGCAAGAGATAAGTTAGAAAATGGCACAGTGAATGATGATTATCGAATTGATTATATGCGTGCACATTTACAAGCTGTAAAAGATGCCATTGAAGATGGCGTAGAAGTGATGGGTTATACATCTTGGGGATGTATTGATCTGGTTTCAGCTAGTATGAGCGAAATGTCCAAACGATATGGATTTATTTACGTAGATGCTGATGATTATGGAAATGGTACATATGACCGTTACCGTAAAGCATCTTTCTATTGGTATCAAAATGTAATTGCCACAAATGGTGAAGAGTTATAAAGGAGGATCGATAGTATGACGATTCAAGAAACTTCTCAAAAGATCATGGAGCTTTTGGGTGGAAAAAGCAATATTATTTCATATACACATTGTGCAACACGACTTCGCTTTAATCTGTGTGACGCATCAAAAGCAGATATGGAAGCAATCAAAAAGATTGAAGGCGTATTAGGCTCTGCTTATCAGGGTGGTCAGCATCAAGTGATCATTGGTCCTAATGTTGCGAAATACTTTGAAGTGATCGAAAAAGAAATCGGTGATACAAGCAAAGCTGCACCTGTTTCAGAAGAAAATTTAGATGATGTGAAGAAAAAAGGATTGTTATCGATGATCTTGGATACGTTAACAAGTATTCTGTCTCCAATCATCCCAGCATTCTGTGCAGCAGGTATGCTGAAAGTCGTATTGTTAACATTGGTATCCATGGGCATCATTTCTGATAGTTCTGCAACATATGCGGTATTCAGCAATATCTCTGATGTTGCATTCTATTTCTTGACTTTCTTAGTTGCTGTTACTTCTGCAAAACGCTTTAAAGTCAATGAAGGTTTAGCAATCATCGTAGCAGGCGCTTTGCTGTATCCATCTTTTGTCAATGCAGTGTCTGCAGGCGAATCAATGATGATCTTCGGTGTAAATATTCCGATGTATACTTATTCTTCTACAATCTTTCCAGCACTGTTAGGCGTTTGGTTGTTAAGCTATGTATATAAATTGTTTGATAAGATCATCAGCTATGGTCCAATTAAACTGTTATTAGTACCATTGCTGTCAATCCTTGTAACGGTTCCTCTGGTATATTTGGTTGTTGCACCATTAGGAAACTGGGGTTCTGAAATCTTAGGCGGCGGCATTGAATGGATGTTGAATACATTAGGTCCAATTGCAGGCTTGATCATCGGTTTCTTCTATCCAATCTTGGTATTGACTGGTTTACATCAGGGTATGAGTGCTATTCAGATCATGGAAGTATCTACATTTGGATATACATTGTTATTGGCTGTTGCATTATTCCACAACTTTGCAGAAGCTGGCGCATCTTTCGGTGTTGCATTTGCTTCAAAAGATAAACAGATGAAGAGTATTGCAGCTGAAACAGGCATTACAGCATTTATCGGTGTAACAGAACCAGCTTTGTATACTGTAATGACAAACGATCGCTATGCAATGCTTTCTTCTATGATTGGTTGTGCAGCTGGCGGTTTCTTCAGTTTGTTGTTTGGACTTCGTGGATATGCTTATGTATGGCCAAACCTCTTTAGTATCCCGTCTTTTATGGGTCCAGAAAGTCCTGCGTTTGCAGTAATCTTAACCTTGATCATCACAATGGCTGTTGCATTCATCATGCCAACGATCTTTGTGAAATTAAAACTGACGACTTTCAAGAAAAACAATTAACGATTTCTTTTAAAAAAAAGAGCATTTATAATGATATTGTCTTGCAGATCCTGTAAGGCAATATCATTGTTTATAAATGAACAGAGGTGACGAAAATGGATATGTTTATCGGACCATTGGTAAACTCGGGAATGGTCTTTGTAGGAACGATCATCGGTATCGTATTCAAAAAGTATCTGAAAGAAAGTACACAGGATATCGTATTGAAAGGTTTAGGTTTTGTTACGATCTATATTGCAATTAGCTCGATTTTGGATTCAGCAAGCGGCATTAACGTGTTGATTTCCATGTCTGTGGGTGCATTCATTGGTGAAACATTTGATCTGGAAGTTCGATTCAATCAGTTAGGGGACTGGTTACAAAAAAAATTTGCTAAAGGAAATTCACAATTTGCAGATGGTTTTATTGAAGCCAGCTTGTTGTTCTGTATGGGTTCAATGGGTATTCTAGGTTCATTGGAAAGCGGCTTGATGCACACGCACAACACGTTGTATTCAAAAGCTTTGTTGGATGGAATCGCTTCGATATTCTTTTCTGCGAAGAAGGGTATTTCAATTGCCTTTGCAGGCATCATCTTATTCATCTATCAAGGATCTTTGACTGCATTGTCATCCTTATTAGCTCCTATTTTGAATGATCAATGCATGGCACAGATCAATGTGGTTGGTGGGATTATCCTATTATCAGTTGCGTTTAATTTACTTGGAATCGGTAAATTTAAATCAATGAATTATGTTCCGGCAATTCTTGTATCTGTCTTGTTAACACTGCTTTTTCATATTTAAAGAATATGAGGTAAATTATGTTTTTTCCTTCGATTGATGAATATTTGAGAAGAGAGACAACTTCTGAAAAATGGCATAAAGAGCATCCAGGGGAAATCAGTAAGTTGTATTATAATACCCGTTATTTTAAAGAAGTTGACGAGGGTGTGTACTATACGAATTTTTCGCCGGAATTTGCGCTTAATGATCTGATCGTGATGAAAGAAAGCAGATATACGCGGCTATATCCGGGATTTCATGATTATTTTGAAATTACGTTTCTATATTCGGGGAAAAGTACGTATTATATAAACAACAAGGAAATAGAACTCTTTCCGGGAGATATCATACTGATTCAAAAAGGTGTCGTAAGAGCTTCCGATTACAGTGATTATGATGATATCTTGATCAACATTGTCTTTAAAGAAGAATTGGTAAATCTGAATTTTTTAAAAGATTTTTCAGAGAATAACTTTATGTATGCGTTCTTTTCAAATAGTTTCTTTAAGAAAGAGAATGAAGATGGTTTTATCGTTATTCGCAACCATGGAAATCGTCTTTTGGAACTCGCATTAGAGTGTATTTGCACACTTTACTATTCGGAACGTAAATTTAATTATGCCCAATTGATGTCCGATTATTTTCACGTGTTGTTTCAACAGTTAATCACGGCGATCAATGATCATGGATCATTTGCAAGTAAGAAAGAGAAAAACATATACATCATCTATCAGGTATTAAATTATATCTCAGCGAATTATCAAAATGGATCGCTGAAAGCAATGGCAGATGAATTAGGATATAATTACAATTATCTGAGTAATTTGATCAAAGAACAATTGGGGAAATCTTTTTCGCAGATCAAACAAGAATATCAGTTAAGCATCGCTTATCGTTTATTGAAGAGCAGTGATCTGCCAATTTATGAAATCTGTCAACAGTGCGGTTTTCTCAATCGGAATTACTTTTATAAAAAATTCGAACAACGTTATCATCTGTCACCAAAACAGTTACGAATAAAGGAAAAATTTGTCTTGACTGAAAAAACGTAAAACAATTGCGATCTCTTTTATAGAGATCTTTTTCATGGTCGATACAGCGATTGTTTTTTCTTAGGTGCATAGGTTTCTCATTCAAAATAGTTTATAATAAATGAGAATTACAGACAGGAGAGGATCCGATGGGAAAAATTAATGTACTCAGTGAACACTTAAGCAATATGATCGCAGCCGGAGAAGTGGTCGAAAGACCGAGCGGTATCGTAAAAGAGTTAGTAGAAAACAGTATTGATGCTCAAGCCAGCGTCATTACGATCGACATCGAACAAGGCGGTATTGAAAGTATTACGGTCATTGATGATGGAGAAGGAATGGATGCGCAGGATGCAACGACAGCATTCGAGCGACATGCGACCAGTAAGATGAAAGATGAAAATGATTTATGGAATATTCATACGATGGGCTTTCGAGGAGAGGCGTTACCATCCATCGCCTCAGTGTCACATGTCTATCTGCAGACCAACAATGGAGAAGAATCCTGCAGTGTGGAAATCAGCTATGGCAAATTTATGGGTGCTCATCCAACAGCTTGTCCCTTGGGGACGAGCATACGCATAGAACATCTGTTTCAACGGACACCTGCGCGTTTTAAACATCTGAAATCACCGCAATATGAATTTTCTTTGATATCAGAAGTCGTGCAGAAGTTTGCATTGGCATATCCAGAGATCCGTTTTACTTTAACACACGATGGAAGGACGATCATGCAGACGAAAGGAAGCGGAAATCTGCGGGAAGTCTTGATGCAGATGTATGATCGCAATGTTGCCAAAAGTGCGATTGCTATTCATGGAGAAGATACTGATTATCAGATCCATGGGATGGCTGTACAGCCAAAATATAATCGAGCGACCAAATATTTCATCTATTTATTTATTAACCGGCGTATGGTGCGAAGCTACCATTTACAAAAGGCAATCTTAGATGCGTATCACCCATATTTACCGAAAGATCGATTTCCGATCGTTGTCTTAAATGTTGAAATGGATGCCCAGTTAGTCGATGTCAATGTGCATCCGAGCAAATGGGAAATCCGATTATCAAAAGAAAGACAATTAGAGATGCTCATCTATGAGACACTGCGTACGGCATTGAAAAATGAAATTGAATTTGTTTCCGTTGAACGAAAGAAGGAAAAACCAAAAATAGAAATTCAGCAGCTTGCTATTTCTTATCCGCAGAATAAGGAATTACAGAAATTGTCAATGGAGGTAAACGAAAGTTTTTCAAATGATAAGAATGAAACGATCCAAGCAGACGAAGCATCCTATGATGTTGAACCTATACATACACCCCTCATCTCAAAAGAAGAAAAAGCAGATGTTCAGGAGAAAAAGGATGTAAGGACAACAGTAGGACAAAAAGATGAAGATGTACAGCCAATAAAAGAGATCAAGGAAGAAGTGGAAGAAAAACAGGAATTGATCACAGAGGAAAAGGAAGAATGTAAAGAGATAACAACTGCTCGTGAACACCTGCCAAAATTGGAAGTGATCGGACAATTTCATAAGTCCTATATCTTAGCACAAGGAGAAGATGGCCTCTATATCATTGATCAGCATGCAGCACAGGAGCGTTATCATTATGAGCAGATCCGTAAAGCAATCTTGTCTGGCAATACGGACACACAGCAGTTGCTGTTACCATTACAAGTGGAAACGAGCGTATATGCGCTGTCTCGTTTAAATGAGCTCAATCAATTGTTGGAACAATTAGGGATTCACTTTGAAGCGTTTGGTGAACGGACGTTGGTCTGCAGGTCCTTGCCAATCTGGATGAAACAAGTGGATGAAGCAGCATTTTTACAGGATATGATCGATTTGTGGCAACGTGATCAGAAAATTGATTTAGGGGCATTGCGTGAACATGCGATTGCGACGATGGCTTGTCATAGTTCGATACGATTTAATCGCTCATTGACGATGGAAGAGATGAAAAAAGTAATTTACGATCTGGATCAATGTGAACAACCATTTCATTGTCCACATGGACGGCCTACGATCATCTGTATGAAAGATGCTGAATTGCGAAAGGAGTTTGAACGTGGCTGATAAAAATGGAAAAATCATTGCGGTCATCGGACCGACAGGCGTCGGGAAAACGGCGTTGAGCGTTGAACTGGCAAAGATGTTGCAAGGAGAGATCATCAGTGGAGATTCCATTCAGGTCTATCGCGGACTCGATATTGGCAGTGCAAAGGTCACAAAGGAAGAACAACAAGGCATTCCGCATTATTTGATCGATGAATATGATTATACGCAGGATTATAACGTAAAGGTGTTCCAACAGCGCTGCCGAGAGATGATCGATTTCATTCAAGGAAAAGGGAAACAGGTGATCATCTGTGGAGGAACAGGACTATATATCAAAGCAGTCTTATATGATTACGTATTTGCAGAAGAAACGACCGATCTTTCCTATCAGCAGTTTCTGGAAGGATTGAGCTGTGATGAACTATATGCTGCTTTGATGATCATTGATCCTCAAGCCTGTGCACAAATCCATAAACATAATCGTCGCCGTTTGATTCGTGCACTGATGATCGCTCATGGAGGAAAGAAGAAAAGTGATATCATCAAAGAACAAGCACATCAACCACTGTATGATCTGTTTTTGATCGGTTTGACGATGCCACGTGAACAACTCTATGCTCGTATTGATCAACGAGTCGATCAGATGATGCAACAAGGCTTGTTAGAAGAAATACGAAATTTGGCAAAAGATGAAGCGATATGGTCCTGTGCGGGATTTAAAGGAATTGGGTATAAAGAGTGGTATGATTATTTCCATGGAACAGCGGATATCGAAACGTGTGTAGAACAGATCAAAAAGAATTCACGCAATTTTGCAAAACGGCAATATACCTGGTTTCGCAATCAGCTACAGGTACATTGGTACGACGTAAGTGAGCCGGATTGGAAACAACAGCTACAAAGAGAATTAGCTGAATGGAGGAAATAGAATGGAACGAGCGGATACGCGCACCACGTTGTTGCTTGGAGAAGAAAATATAGCAAAATTACAAGCGAGCACAGTATGCGTACTGGGAATCGGCGGTGTTGGATCTTATTGTGCAGAAGCGTTGGCACGTAGCGGAGTAGGACATTTGATCTTAGTAGATGGGGACCAGGTTGCTCCGAGCAATTTAAATCGTCAGATCATGGCTATCTATGATACGATCGGACAATCAAAGACAGAAGCGATGAAAGAACGAATCTTGCAATATCGTCCAGATATCGACGTTCAATGTATGGATGTGTTCTATCAAGCGACCATCAATGAGCAATTGTTTGATCAGCCAATTGATTTTGTCGTGGATGCGATCGATACGATTCGTTCAAAATGCGATTGTATCGAATATTGTTTGACACATAAAGTTCCATTTATTTCCAGTATGGGCATGGCTAATCGCTTAGATCCGACAAAGATAACGATCATGGATTTGATGAAAACCAGCTATGATCCTTTAGCAAAAGTCATGCGCAATCTGATGCGTAAATCTTCTGTGAAAGGAAAGATCCCTGTCGTTTGTTCACTGGAACAGCCAAGCGTGCAGACAAAGATCATCAATGAAGATGGTGTGACGCGAAAACAGAAGATGCCTCCGGCGAGTTCTCCTTTTGTGCCGGCGGCAGCCGGACTGGCTTGTGCATCGTATGCGGTACGAACATTGATCGGAAAGGATCAGAAGCGATGAAACACGTATTTATCATCAATACGCAAAGCGATCGACGTAAACAAGAACGACTGAAACAAGAAATACTTGTAAACTTTTTACCGGAAGAAGTAATCATTGCTTATACACGTTATAAAGGGCACGCAGGAATACTTGCTAGACAATATGCACAAACAAAAGAAACCGTACGAATTTACGCTTGCGGGGGTGATGGAACGCTGCATGAAGTGCTAAACGGCATCCTAAATTTTCCAAACATACAATTAGGGGTCATCCCTATTGGAACAGGAAATGATTTTATCAAAGCATTTCCAGCATTGTCAAAAGAAGCTTTTCTTCATTTGGAGAATTACAAAAACGCGCATTGTATAAGGGTTGATTGCATCATGGTCGATGATCAAGCCAGCATCAACACCGTGTCAGCGGGTCTGGACGTTCATGTGACGTATCATGTTGATAAATTTAAACATCTTCCTTTTCTGCATGGAAGCTTTCCTTATTATCTAGGCTTACTGGTCAGTATGGCAAATAAGATTTATGAGACATTTACGTTGCGCATTGACGATAACCAACCGATCACAGATGAATATCTCTTTGTCGTGATCGGAAATGGGCGTTGTTATGGGGGAGGATATCGTCCAACACCAAATGCAAAAATTGATGATGGCTGGTTGGATTATTCTCTGATTCGAAAAGTCTCTCGAAGAAAGATTTTGATGTTATCTAAAAAATATAAAAAAGGGACGCATACGGAATATAAGGATCTTGTACAAAGCGGACGTTTGAAATGCATGAAAATTCATACAAAGGGCCAACCAATTCGCTTGAATTTAGATGGTGAGCTGTATGAAGCTAGAGATCCATACATCTACATTAAAGAAAAAAGCGTATTGTTTGCAGTACCTGCAATCGAAAAAAAACCAATTGCTGAATCGTCACAATGAGCAATTGGTTGTGAATAATGAAAAAAGAAGGAAGAAACCTTGTATATAGAGGAGAAAGCCTTCTTTTTGATTTGCAAAATGATATTAGATGAGATTATTTTGGGATATCATAACCGTTCATCCAAGCTCTGCGATCAGCATTGCGTGATGCACTGCAATAAACAAAGAGAACGAATAAACAGTCAATAAAGAAGATAGTCCTTTAGAACGAAAAGAATTCAACCAGAATCATTCCATGGGTCTTCCTTATGAGCAGGCACCTTCGGATGAATCTTTAGTTTCAGTTTCCTCTTGTCCTTCATCATTCGCGGTTTCCGCTTGTTTTGCGGCTTCCTCGCGTTGTTTCAGCACATAGTCTTGAATACTTACTAATCGTTTTTTTGTGCGACGTATACCTGCTGTTTTGGCGAATAAAGCACTGAAACCGCTGTCTCCGCTCTTACCATTTGGCTTAATCAGATCTTCCTTATAGGAAACACCGATTCCTTCTTCGAAAGGTTCTACGACATAACTCATAAATGTGGATCCATTTACAGAGTCAATACGTGAACTGTAGCATTTCGGATATTCATATTCTGTAATCGCAACTTGATAAGATTGTCGCTTATTGACCTTTTTTGTGTAAGACATACCGCGTTTGATGTTCTTTGCGCGTACGTTTTTACCCGTCGCTTGTTGAATGTCATAAGCAATCGCTTCTGCGATAGCGTCAAAGAATTCTTCCGGTGTGATATTGAGTTTTACATTTACTTCCATCTGGAACCTCCTAATTATATCGTTTCATGAATAGGGCGATGGCTTCGTCAAGCGCATCAACTCGATCTGAAGCAACTGCTTCTACTTGTGGATTGCCACGGATGGCAAAACCGTTAAAGGATCGAATCATGGAACAGTCGTTCATGCTGTCTCCAATTGCGGTTGCGCGTTGTGGATCGATGTGAAAATGCTGACAAACTGCTTGCAGTGCTTTTTCTTTGCTGACTCCTTTTGCGCTGATATCAATGCTCAATGTATTGGCAACCGCTTGATATTGCGGAAATTTCTGCTCGATTTGAACAGCCAGCGCTTCAGCTTCAAAATCATCTTCGCAGAAAACGCTGATTACGCAGATCTCTTGCAGGTCGTGATAATCTGCAGCCATCGAATACGATTGCAAGGTGTTTTGTAAGAAGCGTTTTGCAAGCGGACTCTTTTTGCGTTGATAGTGCCAAAAAGAGGTTTTGCTATACAAAGTAAAGAAAGCCGCAGTGTCTTTTAAAAAAGCAATCAACGCATCATCAGGCGTATCTAATAAATGTTCAAATAAGATCTTCCCATGTATATCATAGGCGATTCCGCCGCCATAAGCAATTATAAAATCAAAAGGAATATGAAATTTTTCACACGCTTTAAACAATGAACGTGGTTCTCTGCCGCTGATGAGCCCAAAGAGGTTATTTTTTGCATATAAGCGAATAGCATTCAGATCTTTTGAATCGATTGATTGAAAGTCATGGCATAGCGTTCCATCAAAATCCGAAGCGAATAAAAGCTGATGCTTTTGATGGAAGATACAAGGAACATCTTTTGAAAAACAATGTCCACAGCGAATACAGCCGCTCTTTTGGTGTTTGTGAAAAAAAGCAGGATCATTGGTAAATGCTCTTGATATGGAGAGCGCAGATAGATTGCTGTGACTGAATTGATATTCCATGACCTTTGGGTCGCTATTGCCGCCAACAGCAAAAACAGGAATGTCCAGCAGATCAGCAAATGCCTGTGCCTCATAATAATAAAAGCCTTGCTTATTGAGTTTTCGATAATTTCCACCGCTGATTTCTAAGGAATCTAGTCCAGCTGTTTCAAATTGTTTAGCATAGGTCAATGCCTCGTGCATATTCATGCCTTCCGCATCAAAATCACTGCAATGCATCTTCGCACTGATATGAAAGGAAAGTGGGAGAGCAGCTCTTAACTCGTTGATCAATTCTACGATCAATAACGGACGATTTCCATAAACGTCTTTTCGTTGGTTTTCTTTCGGCGATAGAAATAATGAGAGCAGATAACCATGTGCTAAATGAAGTTGTATGCCATCAAAGCCAGCTTGTAATGCAAACTGCGCACAATGCAGAAAAGAGGCTTTGAGCACTTGTAATTCCTCATAGGAATAGTCATTTGGATGACGTTGTTTGAAATTTGCTCCGGCGACGATCTGCAAAAGAATACGACTGCCTTTATCATGCACGCAAGTGCACAGCCGCTGATAGGCTGGCAGCTGTTGCTCACTGATCAAACCGATCATATGCTGTTTGACCATCTCTTTTTTTGAAGGGAAACAAAAGCCAGTGATGATCAAACCGGCATAGTTCGCTAACTCTTCATAAAAAAGAATGGATTTTTCACTTGGTGAATGATTCGGATCCGCCATATCTTCGTTTGTAGCACTGCGGATCAACGCATTTTTTAACTGTAAGGAACCAAATGAAATGGGTTCTAAAAGAGAATATCGATTCATAGTTAATCACCTCAATGAGAATCATGTAATGGATACTTATTTCTATTTTACCATGTTTTAAAATTCGTACAGAACGAAGAATTCCCAAGGGGTAGGAAATAGCGTTTCCTAACCCCTAGGAAAAATATTATTTGTTTATGGAAGGGCTTTCTTGTATATTTGAATCAGCAGTTGACATGATTGAGCTCACATATGTGTCATTGTTATATGAAAAAAGATGGGGAGGAGAAAACATCTTATGCAAGCATTACAGAATTTCTTGATGAAATGGTTAATGCCGATCGCCAATAAATTGGAAAAACAGAAACACTTACAATCAATTAAAGATGGTATGATCGGTAACATTCCGATCATTGTTGTCGGCTCTCTTTGTTTATTGCCTACCGCATTTATGAACTTGTTGGGCAGTGGACCAGTGTATGACGTATTGAACAGCATTAATCCATATTTTACTGTAATTGCCAAATATACAAATGATTTGGTATCTATCTTTGCAGCATATTTAATTGCAAAACAATTAGCGAAACGTTATGATATTGATAATTCAGCAGTAGGTATCTGTGCGATTGCCGTTCACCTGATTCTTGTTGGATTTGACGTAGAAAACGGAATCGGTACAGCATATTTAGGCGCAAGCGGTTTGTTTGTTGGTATTATATCTTCAATCATGTCTGTAGAAGTAACACGTTTGTTACGTAAGCACAATATTATTATTCGCTTACCAGAAAGCGTTCCTGCAATGGTAGGAGAGAGCTTCAGTTCACTGATTCCTTTAGTTGTCAATGTAGCGATCGCATCAATTATTGCGACGACTTGTACATCGGTTACAGGTGTAGTATTCCCGCAGTTTGTTATGAATATCTTAGCGCCAGCTATTTCTACGATGGATACTTTACCGGCATTGTTGATTGTGATTTTCTTGACCCAGTTATTGTGGTTCTTTGGTCTGCATGGCCCAAGCATCACTTCAGCTGTATGGTCACCATTTGCAATTGCGTATGGTGCAGAAAATATTGCAGCCTATGCTGCAGGTGAACCAGTACAGCATATCTTTACATTCGGTCTGTATTACAACGTATTGCAAGTTTGTGGTTCAGGTTTAACGTTAGGACTTGTATTATTCATGATTCGTTCAAAATGTAAATCGTATAGTGCAATTGGTAAAGCAGCAATCGTGCCATCTTTATTCGGTATCAATGAACCAGTAATTTTCGGTGCACCGATCCTGCTGAATCCATTCATGTTCATCCCATTTGTATTTGGACCACTCGTTATTACAGTTATTACTTGGTTTGCATTTAATCTTGGTATGGTAGGCATGCCAATTGCTAACCCTCCGGGATTCATGCCGCCAGGTGTTGGTGCTTTCTTGATGACATTGGATTGGAGAAGTGTCGTACTCGTATTTGCTCTGTTGATCTTGATGGCTATCTTCTATTACCCATTCTTTAAAGCGATGGAAAAAGATGAGCTGGAAAAAGAAAAACAAAATGAAGCAAATGCAGCATAATTGTTCATCATTCAATTCACTTTAAGGAGGATGCATATGTTTACAGCAAGACAGTTGAAGATCATTGAACTTATCGCCGGAAATGTAGGCGGGATTTACAACAACAAAATTGCTGAAGCCCTACATGTCTCATCGCGGACGATCCGTAATGAAATACAGGCGATCAACGCGATCTGGGGGCCAACCTGTAAAATAGCATCCTCGAATCAATATGGTTATTATTTTGCGGACGAGGATCTAAACTTTGTCCGCAATTTTTTATACCAAAGCAAGGAAATTTACTTAAGTGAGGAAAAAGATCGACGATATTTACTGTTGGGAATGTTATTGCATGCTAAGGAAACGGATGTATATGAATTAGGGGAACAGCTATATCTTTCTCCACAGTCGATCATTCGCGAATTATCAAAATTGCGAGAAGTGTTAAAAACAGAATATCAGGTGATGCCAATCACGGTCAAAGGGGATCGTATTTATTTTTCGATGGAAGAAGAAATGGTGCGAAGATTGCTGTTTCGCATCACTAAAAATGAAATCGGGCGACAAGAGTCAAATAATCGTCCTTTCAGTTTGAAAGAATTGCTCAGCTTAGATTACGATCAGGATGAATTTACCGCTTTGACAAAACAGATTGATGCCTTTTTCCATGCAAAAAACGTGAATCTAAATGACGATTATCTGATCATGATCAGCAGTGCGATCTATATCGTTCAGATTCGCAACAGCAATGATTGTTTGATCAAAGCAGAACAAGCATATAAAAAAGACACGCTATTAGATCAATTCATGGAAGCTTTACAGCAGGCAGGCGTTTTGATATATGAAAATGATTATCCGGTGTTATATGATTTTTTAAGGATCTTTAAATTGAGCGCAAGACGTGATCTGGAGGATGACGTAAGTGCATTCAGTATTCGGATCTTCGATGAATTCTGTAATGAAGTGCTGGAAAAATACAATTTTGATCTGCATAGTTCCAAACGATTATATCAAAATATGCTCATTCATATCGAATATATGCTAAGACGTATGAAAAGTGATTTTGAACTGAAAAATCCGATCCTTGCAGAGGTGAAAAAGAAATATCCGTTTGCTTATGAAATCAGTACGTTGTTGGTACACATCATCTATAAGTACAACGGAAAATACATTCAAGATGATGAATTATCCTATATCGCGATCTATATCGAACACTTTATCGAAAACCTCAATAAGAAGCTGCATGTTGTTTTGATAGGAAGTTCGCGGCGCAGTGTAGTCCACATCGTACAAGACTGGCTGCATGATTGTTATGATAAACAATTAGAAGTGATCGAATTATCTTCACAGTCACAGTTAGATGAATATTGTCATACAAAAACCGTGGATTTTATCATTACGTTATCGGATCATATTGCACATCCAAAGCTTCCGATCTATCGCATATCGAGTTTTCCAGAAGAAAGTGATCAAAAACAGATCGATTCAATGATTCATAAGATCAAGATGAATCAACGTTTTCATCGTTTGCTCGAACAATATTTCAGTGAAGATCTCATGTTTATCCATGAAGACTGTATTACGTTTGAAGAAACGATCCAGTGTGCAAGTGATTGCTTGTATAGACAAGGTTATATTGAAGACGCAAAAACATTTTATGAAGATATCTTATTAAGAGAAGTAAACTATCCGACGGTCGTAAATGAACGGATGATGATTCCGCATCCATTGGCGACATTCGCTAAAAAAACGGCAATCTGCGTTTCTTTGCTTCGTCATCCATTTACGCATAATGGGGTGGAAATCATCTTTACGTTAGCGATCGAACGCAAACAAAATGAAGACGTCAACGTGTTATTTGATTTCTTAAAGCAGTTAGCTTCAAGAAAAGATGCGTTAGATGCATTGCATGAATGCAAGAGTGAAAAAGAGCTGCTTTCCCTCTTATTTGAACTTTCCGCAAGAATTTAAAGTTTTTCCTGAGGTATAGGAAATAGTTAAGTTGAGAGGAGAGAAGAGAGGTTCTATAATGAAACCACAAAGGAGATCAATAAAAGGAAGTGAGGTAGAACTTATGAAACAAAAATTCTCTGTTGTAATTGCTGGAGGAGGAAGTACGTATACTCCAGAGATTATCCTGATGCTATTAGATAATCTAGACAAATTACCACTTCGCTGCATTAAGCTCTATGATAATGATGAAGATCGTCAAAATAAACTGGCTAAGGCATGTGAAATCATTGTAAAGGAAAAGGATCCAGAAATTGAATTTATAGCGACTACAGATCCAGAAACGGCTTATACGGATGTTGATTTCTGTTTAGCACATATTCGTGTAGGTCAATTGCCAATGCGAGAGAAAGATGAAAAAATTTCATTGAAACATGGTGTAGTAGGACAGGAAACATGCGGACCTGGCGGAATCGCTTATGGTATGCGTTCAATTGCAGGCGTTTTGGAAAACATCGATTACATGGAAAAATATTCACCAAAATGCTGGATGCTGAACTATTCTAACCCGGCTTCGATCGTTGCAGAAGCAACACGTCGTCTTCGTCCAAATTCACGTGTGATCAATATCTGCGATATGCCAATTGGTTTAGAGAACAGCTATGCACAGATTTTAGGATTCAAGAGCCGCAAAGAGATGGATATCCGTTACTTTGGATTAAATCACTTCGGATGGTACACATCGATTAAAGACAAAGAAGGTAATGAACTGTTACCAAAATTGATTGAACATCAGTTGAAATATGGAAATTGCCCGGCAAATGAAGATGAAGGCAATTATACCGATAACAGCTGGAGAGAAACAGCACGTAAAGTAAGAGATCTTGTAAAATTAAATCCGACGATGACGACAAACTCTTATCTGCAATATTATCTCTATCCTGATGATATGGTTGCTCATTCCGATCCAAACTATACACGTGCGAACCAGGTAATGGACGGCCGTGAAAAACGCGTATTTGGAGAATGTGCACGTATTGCAGAAGTCGGAACAGCAAAAGATACGACGTTGGAAATTGGTATTCACGCATCCTTCATCGTCGATCTGGCAACTGCTTTAGCATTCAATACACATGAACGAATGCTGTTGATCGTTGAAAACAACGGTGCAATTGAAAACTTCCCAGATGATGCAATGGTTGAAATTCCTTGTATCGTAGGTAAGGATGGATATGAACCACTCTCTGTTGGAAAGATTCCAACATTCCAAAAAGGTTTGATGGAACAGCAGGTCGCTGTTGAAAAACTGGTCGTAGATGCTTGGATGGAACATAGTTATTTAAAATTATGGCAAGCATTGACTTTGTCAAAGACCGTACCAAGTGCAAATGTAGCGAAAGCTTTATTGGACGATCTGATTGAGGCAAACAAAGATTATTGGCCAGAATTAAAATAATAAGAAAAAGGAGAGGCTATCATGAAAATACTATTATGCTGCAACGCAGGTATGTCCAGTTCGATTTTGGTATCAAAGATCAAAACGGCAGGAGAAAAAAGAAGCATGGACATTACAATTAAAGCGGTAGCCAGCGCATCAATCAAAGATGAAGTTGGTAAATGGGATGTTTGTTTGGTAGGACCTCAGCTGGTATATGCGGTTGAAAGCATCAAAGAACAGCTGAATATTCCTGTAGCAAGTATCGAGCCGAGAGTATATGCACTTGCAGATGGTGACAAGGCATTGGATTTTGCCATGTCATTAGTGAAATAGAGGAAAGGCTTATGGTGAACGTTGAAAAAGTTTCGACCGTAGCAATGGAGATCATTACGTATGCAGGTCTATCGAAATCCTGCTATCTGGAAGCGCTGACGATGTTCAAACGTGGTGAATATAAGGCGGCGAAGGAAAAAATGAGTCTTGGGGATGAGAATTTCATCAAAGCACATTCTGCACATTTACAAACACTGCAAGATGAGATGACCTTACAGGATCCTCAGATCACGTTATTATTGACGCATGCAGAAGATCAGTTGATGGGTGCGGAAACGATAAAGACAGTTGTACAGGAATGTATAGAGCTGTATCGAGAGATAAGAGGTGTTCATAATGAGTAAAGATTACAGTTTGTGGGCGGAAGCAAAGACAAAACATGGCTTAGCGGCTGATGAGGTTGTTTCTGGTTTACAGAAAGCGATTCGCCGTTCCATGACAGAATTAGCATGCCGTTATGCATACGAACTATATACGACTAGTCCGGTATTATTAGAAAAATTATGGAGCCGTTTGTTGACAATTTCCGTAGAGGATGTCGGATTTGGCAATCTGGATGCTGCACGGCATATGTATGTATTGAATCAAATGCGCAAAGAATATGCATATGACGATCCAGATCAGCCGATGTATTTCATACATGCGATTCGCATCTTATGCTCTTGTGAAAAAGATCGTTCAAGTGATTTCTTGAAGAATATCGTCATTAAGACTGCCGCAATGGGAGAAGTTCCTGAAATCATCGATCTGGCGTTAGATAAACATACGAAACGCGGAAAAGCGATGGGAAGAGATTCGAAACATTTCTTTAACGAGGCCTGCAAAGTAATTCCACAGGCAGAAATTGATAACGACTACCGTGAACGTTATGGAAAGATCTTAGAAACATACGATTCAGAAAAAGTGGAAGAAGATGCTTTTCAATATGCGATCGGTCGCGTATAATAATATAGAATCCAATATTGATTCATTTGTTATACCAGATGATGAAGGCCCATTCTCATCATCCACTTCTTTGTATAAAACATTGGAAACTATCGAAGAGAAGTTAAGAAAGGAACCCCGGGGGTTCCTTTTTATGTGAAAGCCAGGGAGGAATATTAAATGGAAGAAAATAAAATGGGAACAATGGAAATGAAACGTTTGATCCTGACGATGTCCTTTCCAATCATGATTTCAATGCTGGTACAAGCGCTTTATAACATCGTAGACAGTATGTATATTGCGCGAGTAAGTGAAGACGCGTTAGCTGCGGTGTCCTTATGTTATCCAATTCAGATGATCATGGTAGCGGTAGCCTGCGGTACGGGCGTGGGGGTCAATGCAGTGCTGTCACGTTATTTGGGAGAAAAAAAGCAAAAAGAAGCGAATAAGGTCGCAGCACATGGTCTGTTTACAGCTATTTGTAATTGGTTAGTGTTTGCTGTGATCGGACTGTTTTTCTCAAATGCATTCTTACGGCTGTTTTCAGATGATGGAGAGATCGTCAGTATGGGAATTTGCTATATGCAGATCTGTACGATCTTCTCGTTTGGTCAATTTGTACAAATAACGTATGAGCGAATCATGCAGTCTACAGGGAATACGATTTACAATATGATCATTCAAGGCGTTGGTGCTTTGGTGAACATCATCTTGGATCCGATCTTCATATTTGGAATGTTTGGATTGCCTGCTATGGGCGTTGCCGGTGCGGCTATCGCAACTGTGATCGGACAGATCGTCGCCATGCTGCTGGGTATCATCATTACACAAAAGAAGGTAAAAGAAGTACAGATCCACGTTCGAGAGTTCCGTATAGATATACCGATCTTAAAAGCGATGTATCGCATCGGTATTCCAGCTATCCTCATGCAGTCGATCATGAGCTTCATGACCGTTATGATGAATATGATCCTTGTTTCTTTTTCGGAGACAGCAGTATCCGTCTTTGGTATCTATTATAAGCTGCAAAATTTTGTATTTATGGCTGTACTCGGTATGAACAATGCGTTGATTCCGATATTATCATACAATTATGGAGCAGGAAA
The DNA here is from genome assembly GCA_965151435.1 of uncultured Merdibacter sp. Classification (GTDB taxonomy): domain Bacteria; phylum Bacillota_I; class Bacilli_A; order Erysipelotrichales; family Erysipelotrichaceae; genus Merdibacter. Next base: position 34,231 of record CBCTZR010000003.1, read on the forward strand.
GAAACAGCGTATTCAGGACGCAATTCGATTCGCGCTGATCGTCGCAGGTACGATCATGATCACGGGGACGATCATTTTCGAATTATTCCCTACACAACTGCTTTACTTGTTTGACGCGAAAGAAAATATGTTGGCAATAGGCATTCCTGCCTTGCGTACCATTTCCTTATCCTTCGTCTTCGCAGGTACATCGATTGTTTTGTGTTCGACGTTCCAGTCACTTGGAAGTCCCAATCATTCATTATTGATCACCTTGCTGCGCCAGATGGTACTGTTACTGCCGCTCGCTTATTTCTTCTCTTCTGTCTTCGGATTAGATATGTGCTGGTGGGCATTCCTGATCACAGAAGTATTCTGTGCGTCACTTGCCCTGTATTTCTTAAAAGGTGTAAAAAAACGCGTATTGTTATAGCTGTCCAATAGGTAAATTGAATGATGTGAAAGTTGAACTTGGTGAAATGTTTCCTTGTTCAACTTTTTGTTGTTCCATTGTCAGGAGAGTGAAGTGTTGTTGTTCTTATGGGGATTGTATGGTAAAATATGGTCAATAAAAAGGGGAGATAACAAATTTATGGATCCTGACTTATCGATTCAGATAGTAGCATTAGTTATATTATTAATTCTTTCTGCATTTTTTTCTTCGGCAGAAACCGCATTAGTCTCTACGAATAAGATTCGTATGCGGACATTAGCGGATGAAGGAAATGCGCGTGCAAAACTCGTTTTGAAGATCTTGGATAATCAAGCGAAGATGCTAAGTGCGATTCTGATTGGAAACAACTTGGTCAATACGGCTGCGGCGAGTATCGCTACGACGATCGCCTATTCGTTTGGAGGAGCTGCCGTAGGTATAGCAACCTTTATCATCACATTGTTGATTTTGATCTTTGGTGAAATTACACCAAAGACGATGGCGACGGAACGATCAGAAAAAATGGCCTTATTTTATGCAAGGATAATCGCTTTCCTAATGAGCGTATTGACGCCGGTCATCGTATTTATCAATGCATTCAGCTTTGTAATTCTGCGATTGTTCGGGGCAAAGTCAGATGCGAATCGACAGACGTTGACAGAATCAGAATTACGAACAATCGTTGATGTCTCTCATGAAGAAGGCGTTATTGAAAAAGATGAGAAAGAAATGATCAACAAGGTGTTCGACCTTGGAGATACAAAGGCGAAAGATGTGATGGTTCCGCGTGTTCATGTCGTTATGGCAAAAAGAGACAGCACGTATCAAGAGTTGATCGAATTATTCCGTGAGGAACAGTTTACGCGCATACCGATCTATGACGGATCAACAGATAACATTATCGGTTTAGTCAATATGAAAGATCTTTTACTTTATCAAGATTTGAATGATTTTCATATCGATAATATCCTGCGTAAACCATATTTTACGTATGAAAACAAATCGGTTAGCGATCTACTGTTTGAAATGAAGTATTCTACGTTTAATCTGGCAATCGTCTTAGATGAATATGGAGAGATGGTCGGTATTATCACCGTAGAGGATATCGTCGAAGAAATCGTAGGCGATGTACATGATGAGTATGATGCGCAGGAAGAAGAAAAAATCAAACAGATCAGTGAAAATGTATATGAGATCAAAGGATATATCAGTTTACATGATCTGAATTCAGCATTACATCTGGATCTGAACAGTGAAAATTTCGATTCGATCGGTGGATTAGTGATCGATAGTTTAGGACGTTTACCAAAACTAAACGATTCAATTGTATTAGAGAATGGTATCTTGATCGAAGTGATTGCTTTAGAAAAAAATCGCATCGAACAAGTGCGATTAACATTACCAAAAAAGGAGACAGAGGATGAGGAGCGATAGTAAGCTCTTCATCCTTTTTTCCTACGCTAGATGAGAGGGATAAAAGGCAGGATATGATAGGAATTACGCCTCTGCTTTTGTTAATAGTTTTCTATAAGAAGAATCAATACAAATTGCCCCTAATGGAGCAGTGATCAATATACCGAGTACTGCGACCGAAAGAACGATTGGACCGCAAGATAACCCCATTGCAAGCGGAACTGAGCCGATGGCAGCCTGAACCGTCGCTTTAGGCAGATAAGCAATCATACAGAAAAGACGTTCTTTGATGTTTAAAGAAGAGTGCAGCAGACAGACATAAACACCGATCGAACGGATGGCCAAAGCGATAAAGATCATGAAAATAGCGACAAAACCTGCGTTTAAAGTATAACGAATATCAACTGCGGCACCAACTAAGACGAAGAGAATAACTTCTGCAGCAATCCAAAGCTTACCGAATTTTTCTGAGAGCCGTTTTGATACGATCGAAGGACATTTTCGATTGAGAACGACAGCCATGGCGACGACAGCAAGCAATCCAGAGATAGAAAGAATGTTCTTTATTGACGTTTCAACTGCGATAAAAGAAAACGAGAGGGCAAGAATGATGATAATCTTCGTGCTGTTGCGTATGTAGCGTTTATGCGCATAAGCATATTCAAAGAAAAGACTTAATAAATAGCCGACGACTGAACCAAGCAATATTCCAAGCAGGATGGAAACAGGGATAGAAAAGAAATCTGCTAAATGGACACTTCCTCCTTGTGCCATACTGGAAAAAGTGGAAAATAAGACGATGACAAAAATGTCGTCACAAGAAGCACCGGCCATAATCAGTTGCGGAATACCCTGTTTCGTTCCATATTTTGTCTCCATTAAATGCACCATACGCGGAACTACGACGGCTGGTGAAACGGCAGCTAAAACAGACCCCATAACAGCAGCCTCTATGGTTGAAATGTGGAGGATGGAGGGAGCGAATACAGTATAAGCAATGATCTCAAAAGAAGCTGGCACAAAAGACATTAAGATTGCTGGACGACCAACTTTTTTTAAATCGGCAATATTTAATGACAGGCCTGCTTTTAATAAAATGATGATCAACGCCATCTGTCGCAAATCAGAAGAGATCGATAAGATGGAGGGATCTAACAAATTCAACATGTAAGGGCCAATGAGAATACCGGTTAATAACATACCTATGATGCGTGGCAATCGTAAAGCCTGAATGATCGAAGCCATCGATAAACCGATCAAAAAGATAAAAGCAAGTGAAGTCAACATATTAAAATTCCTCCTTAAAAGCAAAAAAAGCCGATGATCCGTGACAAAAAATCACAGAAGTCATCAGCTTTTACAGCGGTTTAGGTTTCCCAGGGGAGAACTTCATTCCCACGCTTTATTTTACAAGATGGCTTTTGTTTTGTAAAGAAGTAACTGAAAGTAGCGAAGAATTCGAACATACTGAAAGTAGCGAAGAATTCGAACGTGTTGAACAATGAAAAGAAAGATTTTATAATGAACACATAGTAAACATAAAATGAAAGAAAGGGATAATAGAATGAATAAAGAATTTTTAAATCTTATAAAAACTCGCCGAAGTATTCGTAGTTATAAACCGGATCCAATTGATAAGGAATTATTAGACATGGTGTTAGAAGCAGGAACATATGCTCCTTCAGCAATGGGAAGACAATCACCAGTTATCATCGCTGTGACGAATAAAGCATATCGAGAAGAGTTAGTGAAGATGAATGCATCGATTATGAATGCTAAGGACGATCCTTATTATGGCGCACCAGTCATCGTTTTAGCTTTGGCTGATGGGAATGTGACGACGATGGTAGAAGATGCAAGCTGTGCATTAGAGAATATGATGTTGGCAGCACATGCATTGGGTTTGGGAAGTGTCTGGGTGCATCGAGAACGCCAAATGTTTGATAGTGAGGAAGGAAAGCGCTTATTGGAAAAATGGAATCTTCCTGTTAGTTTACGTGGTGTTGGTGCAATTGCTTTAGGATATCCTAAGGGTGAAATTCCTCAAGCAAAAGAACGAAAGAAAGAGTATATTGTACATATAGATTAAAAAACAGGGAGACCTGTTTTTTTTAATGAATCTTATAGAAAAGGGATAAAAGCCTAAGTAGAAATGTTTCCTTCTCATAGTGTGAATTGAATGGAAGAGTGGAAGGGGGAAGCAAAATGAACTTCAACAAGAGGAAATTTGGCTGTGAACAAGAAGATTGTTGGGATTGTTCCTGTGATTGTACCTGTTCATCTTGTGAATGCTGTATGGGCCCTACTGGACCAAGAGGTCCAAGAGGATATGAAGGAAAACAAGGAGAGAGAGGACCGCAAGGTATTCAAGGACCGTATGGACCGCAAGGGCCAAAAGGTGCAACTGGCAACACAGGACCGACTGGCGCTACTGGCCCACAAGGCGTAACCGGCAATACGGGTCCAACAGGACCGACTGGCGCTACTGGCCCACAAGGCATAACAGGAAATACAGGTCCAACAGGACCGACTGGCGCTACTGGCCCACAAGGCATAACAGGAAATACAGGTCCAACAGGAGTTACTGGTCCACAAGGCATAACGGGTAATACGGGACCAACAGGCCCAACAGGAGTTACTGGCCCACAAGGCGTAACAGGTAATACGGGTCCAACAGGACCGACTGGCGCTGCTGGTCCACAAGGCATAACAGGAAACACGGGTCCAACAGGACCGACTGGCGCTGCTGGTCCACAAGGCATAACGGGTAATACGGGTCCAACAGGACCGACTGGCGCTACTGGCCCACAAGGCGTAACCGGCAATACGGGTCCAACAGGCCCGACGGGTGCAACTGGTCCACAAGGTGTAACAGGAAATCAAGGACAGACAGGTCCGACTGGTCCAACGGGACCTCGTGGAGCTACAGGGGCAACAGGAACTTCTACAGAAAATCTAGCTTCAGTAAATGAGAGTAATACAAAAGTATCTGGAAATGGATTACTCAGTCTATTCCAAAATGTTGCAGAAAATGGAAATTCGATAACACACACCTCTGGCTCACCTTTTGTTGATATCAACAAACCGGGTTTGTATGAAGTATATTATCAAACAAAGGTGCAAGTGGATGCAAATTCATATCCTGTAACAGCAGAAACAGTTGTTGTATGCAATGGTGATACATTACCGCATTCACAAGATAGTGCAACAATTACTTCTGAAACAGATGAGGAATTGATGAGCGGATATTCTTTATTCTATGTGAGTGAATCAGCAACATTATTCTTGCGTAATACACTCGCAAACACCCATTTTATGGATAGTGTATTGATGATAAAAAAAGTTTCATGAGAATGGCTGCCAAATGGCAGTCATACATAGGGGTGAAAGAATGGTTACGGTTAGCGTATGCATGATCGTGAAAGATGAAGAAAAAGTCATCAGGCGCTGTCTTTCGTGTGTGAAAAGCTTTGCGGATGAAATTATTGTTGTAGATACCGGATCGAAGGATCGAACAATTGAAATTTCCCGGGAAATGGGAGCACATGTTTATCAAATTCCATGGAAAGATGATTTTGCATACGCAAGAAACTATGCATTTTCTAAAGCGACAAAAGATTATCAATTTTGGCTTGATGCAGATGATGTGGTTGATGAAGCTAATCAAGACAAGATCATCGAACTAAAAAAAGAATTAGATCCGAGTGTCGATGTCGTCATCATGCGTTATGAAATGATGCATGCAAGGGAAGAAACCCCGATCATCTTTGAACGAGAACGATTGTTAAGAAGGGATAAACATTTTCAATGGGAAGGGCGTGTGCATGAAACGATCTTACCATGCGGACGCATAATACACAGCGATATAACGATCAAGCATCGTAAAGAACATGTCAATGATCCAATGCGCAATTTGCGAATCTTTGAATCGATGGAAAAGGAAGGCTCTTTATCAGCACCAAGAGACCAATTCTACTATGCACGTGAATTAAGAGAACATGGTCAAATACAAAAAGCAATTGCTTACTATAAAGAGTTTTTAAAACAGGATGGATGGATCGAGGATCGTTTACAAGCATGTTATGAATTAGGAAACTGCTATTTACTGATCAATGATCGAAAACAGGCTTTTAATTCCTATACAAGCAGTTTTCAATATGCGCGGCCAGTAAGTCGGATATGCAATGCAATCGGATATTGGCTGCTTGAGGAAAAACGGTATGAGGAGGCAGCGTATTGGTATGAACAATCAATTCGTTCCACACATCGGGGAGGATTTGAAAATAGAGATGAACACGATTTTTTACCCGCTTTGCAATTAGCGATTTGTTATTACTATTTAGAGCAGAAAGAAATTGCAATCCATTGGTTTCATTTCGCAAAAAGCATGCATCCAAAACACGAATGGATCAAACAAAATCAACCCTATTTTGAATAAAAAACGCACGATGCATAAAATAATGCACCATGCGTTTTATTTTTGATAATTGCGCGGACCGAAGATGTCTGAACCAATGCGAACCATATTGGATCCATGCTGAATGGCAAGTTTCCAATCCGCACTCATTCCCATGGATAAGTAGTGTATAGATGATCCAAATCGCTTCTGTGCTTCTAAAAATAAAGCATGCATCTGTTCAAAGCAATCTTCGATTCGTTTGGTGTCGTCTGTATTTGGCCCCACACACATCAGTCCCTGAACCGCAATATGCGGGAATTCATTGTTGCATTGTTCTATAAAGTCAAGCGCATCTTCTTTGGATAAGCCGGTTTTGTTTTCTTCCTGAGAAATATTGACCTCTATCAATACGGAAATTGTTTTCTCTATTTTAGCAGCTTGTTTCTCAATCTCTTTTGCAAGAGGAATTGAGTCCAGACTTTGAATCATATCAACATATGGAAGTACCTGTTTTACTTTGTTTCGCTGTAAATGACCAATCATGTGCCAATGATAGCGTTCATCGTATTTTGCGAGGATTTCTTGTACTTTATTTTCTCCAAAAATGGTACAGCCAGCATCAAAAGCTTCATCAATTTCTTCTTTTGTACGAGTTTTGCTGACGGCGATCAATGTCACATGATCAGGCAGTTGTGACTGTATTTCTTTTAATTTATCTAGATTCATCACTTTTCCTTCTTTCTGTTTATTATCATACAACAAATAGATCAAAAGTACAAAAAGGAGCTAAAAGAAAAAGCTGCAGAAACTTTTCTACAGCATAGTGACGATCGTATGAATGAAATCTTCATAATTTTGACAATTACATAATTTCTTCAAGTTATCACTTTCACTTAAGATCATTGTGATTGGATCGTAAATTTCATTGAATATATGACGATCGTTTTTATTAAAACTCAGCATGATGACAAAAGTGACAGGATGGTTTTTCCATGGGATAGCCTCATCACAGATTAAAATATTCATACCTGTTTTCTTTGCATACATCTTCATGGCATGAGGGATAGCAAAACTGCCAAATGCGGTAGTAGATAATCGTTCTCTCTCTAATACGTCATTTTTAAAGGATGCGTCCACATATCCTTTCTTTCGCATTTTTTCCACCATATAATCGATGCATTCGACTTCATTTCGGAAACCGAGCTTTCGTTCAAAAAACTCAGGAATGAGGATAGATCGCAGATAGCCTTCAAACTCTTTTTGTTTCTTTTCCTTTTGCAGGATATCAATTTTTTCTCTGAGCATTTCCTGATCACGATAGGTAAAGAATAAAGTAATCGTCAATGAAGGAATAGAAGTCACTTTTGATAGAGGAATCGTAGAGATTAAGAGATCAGCATCTTTTACTTTTTCGATTTCGCTCTCATCTGTCAAGATATACTTGATCAGCATTTTTTGACCGAAATGCTGATTGATCGTATCACTGATTCGAAGGTTCGTATCATAGTAATTCGGACAATATAGAACAGCGGTAACTTTTGTCGTTAAATTACGCTGTGCCTCCAATGTGCTGCCGAGATGAAAAGCAATATAGGCAATTTCATCGTCATTGATCGAAATTCCTGTATGTATCTTGATGATACGCGCCATATTGACGCTGCAGTCGTAAATCAAAGGACAGGATACTTTGATACTTTCTGTTAATGGATTTTTAGAAAAGTAATCATTTTTTGAACGAACGAGCAGATTATGGATATGCAAAGCAAATCGGATGAGGAATTCCGGTTCACTTAAATCGATGTAGTAAAAGGAATTAATATCCAAAATCAAAACATTTACAAGATCTAAACATTCTTTTCCGACAAATGATTCCAGGTTTTCAGTATTGATACTCTTGTAATCGATCGTTGTTGCACGGGAAATGATCAACAGCGTCATCTCATAAACCTCAGCATCACTAAAGATGATCTGGAATCGTTCTTCAAAGCGCTGTGCGATCTCTTTTGCTAATGCATACTCATGAAGACGAACATCTGGAATATCCTGTATTTTTTGATTGTTGCTGTTATGATTGCGAATGCGATCGATGGCGATCGTCACATGTAAAACCAGATTGATCAAAGAATAGTCGTTGATGAAGTAATGATATTTATCAAAAATCTCCAAGATTGTTTTACGAATAAAATAGATATCAACATCAATAAATGCATGTTGGAGAGAATCAATGTTAACAAAATTGATATTACTTTCATCATAGAGAATAGAACTTAACAATTTCTGTTTGTTTTTTTCCAAACCAGTACACTCGACCGTGTCACCTTTTGTGATCAATGTAAGATCAAACTGTCTCAGTTTCTTCTTTGTTTTATTCAATTCATTTTTTAATGTAGAGAGGGATATATAAAGTTCATCACAGAGATCATAGAGATCCAAGCTTGAATCCGTATTATGATGAATCAGTTTGTTGATGATATAAAATACACGCTCATCTGAAGTTTGCGGAATATGGTTGACTGTGCTCATCAATAGCTGTTGCGCTTTTTTTATATCGATATGATACCCTTCATATGAAGAAGAAATCGTACCAGGATATTCTTCGTTGATATCGTGTACATATGTTTTAATTGTTCGCACGGATACACTTAAAGCATCAGCAAGTTCGGCTGATGTCATCGGCTGTGATTGAATGAGTAGCTGAATAAGTTTTTTACGCTTTGAATTCATGTGATTTCCCCTATTCTCTCTACACAAATTCATTCTATATAGAATGTTTTCTACTTGATTATTCTACTGTTTCTTCGAGTAAAAAATCTAGTAAACTTTTGCACGGTCTCACAGGCAACTAATTATTTGCACGCCTTTAAGGGCAAATCTTGAGTGGAAAAGAAAGAGTGAGTGAGAGCATAATGAAAACGTGAAAAGGGCAGGCCCAAACAAGAAAGGATGATTTTTGATGAGAAAACTAAATGTGTTATTGGTATGTGGCTCTGGGGCAAGTTCAGGATTTATGGCTGCAAATATGCGTAAAGCGGCTTCCAAAAAAGGCTTGGAAATCGATATCAAAGCGCGCAGCGAATCAGAGATCGAGAATTATATCGATGAAATTGACGCTTTGATGGTTGGTCCGCATCTTGCTTATGTTATGGATGAAGTTGAAGAATATACGCACGGGGCAAAAGTGAAAGTAATTTTGATGAAACCGGAATACTATTCAACTTTAAATGGGGAAAAAGCAATTGCGCATTTAATGGAAGAAATTAATAAGTAATTTCAATAATTAAGGAGGATAAAGAATGACTAAATTTATCAATTGGCTAGAAACGAGTTTTGCGCCAAAAATGAATGTTGTCAACCATAATATTTGGGTTGTCACATTAAAAGATTCAATCATGCAGGTTTTACCGTTTATTTTGTTAGGTTCTCTGTTCTGTATGGGTACAGTTGTAGAATCTTATGTTACATTGCCATTCTCATTCTGGACACCGTTCGGATGGACGATGGGAATGATTTCTCTTTTAGTATCATTTTTGATTCCATTTAATTTCTGTGAAAAGAAACGTTTGCGTAAACAGCGTTTGATCGCAGGTGGAACGAACTTGATCTTCTTCTTGATTACAATCACTCCAGTCGTTGTTGCTGAAGGTGCACCAGGTTTTGGATCAATTGCACTTGGAGCAGGTGGTATGTTCTGTGCTATGATCACTGGTGTAATTACTTGTATCGTATTTAATTTGTTTGGCAAATTCTCATTCTTTAAAGAAGATAGTGCAATTCCTGATTTTGTACGTCAGTGGTTTGATGCATTATTGCCAATTGGAATCGTAATCTTTGGTGCATTTATTTTAGTTCAAGTATGCAACGTAGATCTTTATACGCTCGTTACAAACTTCTTTATGCCTTTGCAGGGTGTATTGAACACTTGGTATGGATTCATCCTTTCTGGATTTATCTATTGCTTCATCTATTCAATGGGTATTTCTTCTTGGGTATTGACACCATTATCACAACCAGTAAAACTGGCTACAATCGCTTCAAACTTAGCATTGGTAGCAGCTGGTACAGCAACTGTGGCAAACATGGGTCTTTATACAGAAACACTGATGTATGCAACGTATATGTGGATCGGTGGTATTGCTTGTACATTCCCATTAGTAATCTTATTAGCACGTTCCAAATCAATTAAATTAAAAGCGTTAGGACGCGCTTGCTTAGGTCCTGCAATATTCAATATTAATGAACCAGTAATCTTTGGTTGCGTTGCTTGGAACCCAATCATGATGCTTCCAATGTGGATCATCGGTATCGTTCTTTCAGCAATGACATGGATCGGATGTAAAGTAATAGCATTTGCACCAATTCCACAGATCCAATTTGAAATGTGGTATTGCCCTTATCCTATTTCTACATGGATTTCAACACAGGGATCATTAAATGCAGTAATTTTTGTAATCTTAGAATTCGTCGTAGCAGGCTTGATCTGGTATCCATTCTTCAAAGCATACGAGAAACAGTGTGTTGAAGAAGAAACAGCACAATCATAAAAAGAGGTTAATTATTATAAATAAAGGGGTGTGAACCAAAATGATGAGTGAAGAAACAGTTCAGTCAGCGATGTCGATCATATTAAACGCAGGTGATGCTCGTGTTGCTTGCAAGGAAGCATTAGATGCTATTGCGACAGGTAATTTTGATGAAGCAGAAGAAAAGATGAAAATTGCTCATGAGAAGATCACAGCAGCGCATAAAGTACAGACAGATGCCATTCAAGGAGAAACTCGCGGAGAAAGCAGTGAATATTCCTTGCTGTTTGCACACGCACAAGATACGTTGATGACGATTTACAGTGAGATCAATATCGCAAAACAGCTAATCAAAATTTTCCGTAATTATGAAAAACGATTGGCAGAGTTAGAAAACAAATAAACGTGGAAAGGGCTGAACAAGCCCTTTCTATCCAATGAGAGGACGGGGGTAAATATGAATAGAGTACCAACAGGATTTCCTAAAGACTTCCTTTGGGGTGGAGCAGTTGCTGCAAATCAATTGGAAGGAGCTTATGATTTAGACGGTAAAGGAATGTGTGTTGCAGATATCAATGAATTTCATGATAATGTTGATATCAAGAAAAAATACAATGAAGAATTAGATAGCACATACGTTAAGGAAGCAATGGTCGCTGGTCATGGCGATGGCAGAGTATTCCCGAAACGCTGGGGCATTGATTTCTATCATACGTATAAAGAAGATCTAGCTTTATTAGCTGGATTAGGTTTAAAAACATTCCGTACAAGCATTAACTGGGCACGTATTTTCCCAAATGGAGATGAATCGGAGCCAAATGAAGCAGGATTAGCATTCTATGATCGTTTGATTGATGAAATCGTTAAAAATGGAATGGAGCCGATGATCACGATTTCTCACTATGAAATACCGTTAAACCTGACGTTAAAATACTCAGGATGGTATTCAAGAGAAGTGATCGATTTCTTTGAGAAATATTGTAAAGTAGTCTTTGATCGTTACCATGATCGTGTAAAATATTGGATCATTGTCAACCAGATCAACTTGATCGGACATGAGTCTTTCAATCATTTAGGTGTAGCAGAAGATAAAGTGGATGATCTGATGAGCGCTAAATATCAAGCAGTGCACAATGAGATGGTAGCATGCGGACGCGCAACACGCTATGCACATCAAAAGTATCCAGATCTGCAGATTGGTATGATGCTTTGCGGAGGTCCTGCTTATTCAGCAACCAGTAAACCGGAAGATCAGCTGGCAACGCTCAAACACAATCAGATGGAATATTTCTATTCCGATGTATTGTTGAGAGGAAAATACCCAGGATATGCATTCCGTTTCTTTGAAGATAAGAACATTCATGTTGAATTTGGTGAAAAGGATGAGGAAGATCTTGCAAATCCTTGCGATTTCTTTAGTTTCTCATATTATTATACAAGAGTATGCGATAAAGAACATTATGAAAATGGAAATGAAGTCTATCGCAACTTGGAATTGCCAGCAAATGAATGGGGATGGACATTTGATCCTATCGGACTTCGTTATATGTTGAACGAATTCTACGATCGTTACCAAAAACCAATCTACATTACGGAAAATGGAAGTGGCTTCTATGATAAAATAGAAGATGGAAAGGTACATGATCCATATCGTGTAGAATTCTATCGTAAGCATATTGAGCAAATGAAAGAAGCAATCAAAGATGGTGTGGATCTGAGAGGCTATTATGCATGGGGACCAATTGATATCGTATCTTGTTCATCTAGTGAAATGAGCAAGCGTTATGGATTTATTTACGTAGATATCGATGATTATGGAAAAGGTAGCGGAAAGCGTATCAAGAAAGACAGCTATGATTGGTACAAAAAAGTAATTGCCACAAACGGAGAAGATCTTGATTAACAAACGAGGCGGCTGTGATCAAACAGCCGCTTCTTTTCCAAAAACAATCATAGCTGTCTTCCTTTCCGTTTTATTAACTGGGCTAGGTGTTGCCTTGTTTGTTCATGCAAATTTGGGAAGTGATACAATCACGGTATTTGTTGATGGCCTTCACAGCAGTTTACATGTTAGCTATGGTACAGCTTCACGTATTTATAATATAGTGATGCTGATCATCGCATTGATCGTATCTTATCGCAATATTGGATGGGCGACCATTGTGTATGCACTGACCGTTGGTTTTTCCATGGATTACTTTGAAGAATTATTACAGCCTTTGATGATTTCCTCTTCTTCTATGGGGATTCGTTTGTTCTGCGTCATCCTTGGACAATTGTGTTTTGGGCTAACTTATGCATTGTTGATTCGATATCGTAAAGGAATGAATCAGGTTGATGCAATTGCCTATGCGATCACTGATCGGACAAAGATCAACTTTAAGTGGATACGGACAGGGATGGATGTTGTATTGCTGGCTTTTGGTTGGCTATTAGGCGGTGTCGTTGGAGTTGGTTCAATTATAGCGATGACTACAACTGGTATATTGATTGATTTCATGCTCCGTTATGTTTTAAAAAAAGAATAGGGAGGATACAGTAGATATGGTGCAATCACTCCGTGGTTTCCCAGAAGACTTCTTATGGGGCGGTGCCTTGTCCTCTTCACAATGCGAGGGAGCTTGGAACATAGATGGAAGAGGACCGACGATCTTTGATTATATGCCAGCAGGGAAGAATCGTTCAAGAGCATTTCAAGAACAGCATTTTGACGAACACACTTTTTTCCCAAATCGAAAAGGCATTGATTTTTATCATACTTATAAAGAAGACATTAAGTTAATGGCAGAGATGGGATGCCGTGCTTTTCGTATTTCGATCGCATGGTCTAGGATCTATGCGACAGGATTGGAAGAAGAACCGAATGAACGAGGATTGGCTTTTTATGAACGTGTTATCGATGAATTGATCAAATATCAGATAGAACCGATCATTACCATCTTGCATTATGATATTCCATTGTATCTGGTAGAAAAATACAATGGATTCGAAGATCGTAGATTAGTAGATGTATATGTGAAATATGCAGAAACACTTTTTCATCGTTTCAAAGATAAAGTAAAGTATTGGCTGATGATCAATGAAATAAACATTATACGCTATTCTCCTTTGGATGCCGGATTGTTACACTGTTCAGAAAAGGAACAGCAACGCATCTTCCAAGCTGCGCACCATCAGTTTGTCGCATCAGCGAAAGCAGTAAAACTGTTACATGAAATCATTCCTGAGGGTAAAGCGGGGATGATGTTGGGTTATGAACCAATCTATCCGAAAACTTGTCATCCATCGGATGTTTTGGCTGCAGAGAGAGCAGAAAGCGAACTTTTGTTTTTCAGCGATGTGCAAATGCTGGGATATTATACAAAACCGATGAAAAAGTTTTTTGAAAAAAATCAAATACAGATTAAAATGGAAGAGGAGGATGAAAGACTCCTAAGAGAAGGTGTCTGTGATTTCTTATCGTTTAGTTATTACTCCAGCGCTGTGTGTAGCAGCTCAACTAAAGATCAAGCGAAAATGAAAAGAGGTAATATCGTCTATAGCTTAGCGAACCCATATGCAGAAGCGACAGATTGGGGATGGATCATTAATGGAATCGGTTTACATACTTCCTTGATCCGGTTGTATAATCGATATCATCGTCCATTATTTATCGTCGAGTGCGGCATTGGGGCAAAGGAACATCTCAATGCGGAAGGAATTGTTGAAGATGAGCATCGAATAGCATTTTTTAGAGAACACATTCATTCTATGAAAGATGCGATAGAGGATGGAGTGGAGGTGCTCGGTTTTCTCGCATGGTCTGTGATCGATACGATCAGCGCGTCAACAGGAGAAATGGAAAAACGATATGGATTTGTTTATGTAGATGCAGATAATGAAGGCCGAGGAACCTATAAAAGAATAAAAAAGAAAAGCTTTTATTGGTATCGGCAAGTGATGAGGACGAATGGAGAAGAGTTTGAATGATGATCAAAGCATTGGTATTTGATATTGATGGTACACTAACAGTCAAAAAAAATGAGATGTCATCGACCTTACGTGATAAGCTGCAAAATTTGAGAGAACAAGGAATGCAGATTATCATGGCAACAGGGCGACCGGTTACCGATCTAATGGAATTTCAAAAAGAAAATTGTTTTTTTACACCTGCGGTGATACTAAATGGCGCAGCAGTATTGAATGATGGAGAAATGAGTTGTTGTCAATATCTGCAGGGGGATTGTGTAAGTCGTATAATGGAACAACTGGTAGCGCAGGATCTGCCGTTTGTTTGTTATCAAAAAGAGAGCAATGTTGTGATAGATAGTTCCAGAGGATCCTATGCAAATGTGATGCAGCATTATCTTCCAGAAGCAAACTTGCAGTCGTTATTTGAAAGCTTTGTCTCTTATAAGGCAGATACCTTTGATAAAGAGAAAGTATTAAAGATTGAGACATGTTTTCCAGATCTGCAACAGATAGCGCATGTCCGTGAACAGTTGTTAACTATTTCTGGTATAAATGTCGTGCGGTCGATGCATTTCAATCTGGAGATGAGTGATCAACAAGCAAATAAAGGAAAAAAACTGCTGGAATACATTCATGCGCTGGGAATTCAAAAAGAAGAGGTCCTCGTATTTGGAGATAGCGAAAATGATATCTCTATGTTTGATGTTTTTCCTCACTCTGTTTGGGTCAACAATCGACAAGGACATGTATTACGTGCTCAATATGAGACAAATCCTTGTTATGAAGATGGCGTTTATCAATTTTTAGAAGATTATTTTAAATAAAGACCATAAAAAAGCATCGTATCGGGCATAGCGAACACACGATGCTTTTTATCATTTTTCAATCAGCTAAAAAATGCAGCTTTGTAGAATAAAAGAGTCGACGCCAATTCAAGCGATAAGTGACGAAATATAGAAGGAGACTGAGCAGGATTCCGGCAATCACATCGATCACAGAATGTTGCTTTAAAAACATCGTAGAGAGGATGATGGAAATCCCGATACAAGCGGAACCAGCATTCATAAGGATTCTGTGTTTGAAATGCGGATAGCGCAAGACGACGAGCATGATGGAAAAAGTACTTGCAACATGGATAGAAGGGCATACATTTGCTGAATCGTCCACGTTTTGTATGAATTGTACCATCCATGCAAAAATATTATCTACTGTAAAATCAACTCGAAGATTCAATCCGTTAGGAACGATGAGATAGGTTAATAAAGAGATGCTCATACCAAGGAACATGAAGAAACACAAATCTTGAAAATAGCGTTTATCCTTTAATAAAAAATAAAGCAGTGAACCAAACATATAAGGGAACCATAATAAGTAGGGAAGGATGAAATACTCGTTAAATGGAATCATCTCATCTAATGGAGAATGTATGATGACTACGGGAGTGATGAATCGTTCTAATAACATAAAACAAATTAAATAGGGAATATAGTAAAGCAACCATAGACTATATGGATGTGATTGAATCCATGCATATAATTGTTTCATTGTAAATTTCTCCTTTCTGCCTGTAATATTTTACCATGCTGTAAAAAAAAGAAAAGAAAAATTACAAATTGTGACAAAAGCGTTGGGAAAGAGAAGATCATACAAAAAGGTTTCTGTCATGTAAGGATGAAAAAGTGCTAAAATGAAGATAACAAAAAGGCAGGTGTTCGTAATGAAACAATATATCATGGCAATTGATCAAGGTACGACAAGTTCACGAGCTATTCTTTTTGATCAAGCGAGCAACATCATCGCAGTAGCACAAAAAGAGTTGGAAACCTATTATCCACATCCTGGATGGGTAGAACAAAATGCGAACGATCTTTGGGCAAGTGTTGTTGGTGTAATGAACGAAGTGTTAGCTCGTTCAGGGATTTCAAGTGGACAGATTGCCGCTATTGGGATTACCAATCAACGGGAAACATGCGTTGTTTGGGAAAAGGAAAGTGGGCAACCGATCGATTTCGCAATCGTATGGCAGTCAAGGCAAAGCGACAGTTATTGTCAACAATTGAAAGAAGAAGGAAGAGAAGAGTGGATACGTCAAAAAACGGGATTGCAGATCGATCCATATTTTTCCGCAAGCAAACTTCGCTTCTTATTAGATAAGCATCATGCACAGGAACGCGCACAACGAGGAGAGCTATGCTTTGGGACGATCGATACATGGTTGGTGTGGAAGCTGACGAATGGTAAAAAGCACATCACAGATGTTTCTAATGCGTCACGGACGATGTTGATGAATTTGGAGACCCAAGATTACGATGAAGAATTATTGAAGTTATGGAATATTCCACGCTGTATTCTACCTGAGATCGTAGATACCAGTGAAATGCTGGCAATGAGTGAAGGCGTGTTTGCTACACCAGTACCGATCTGTTCGATCGTCGGAGATCAACAGGCAGCGCTGTTTGGACAAACATGTTTTGAAGAAGGAACGGTTAAAAATACGTATGGAACAGGTTGTTTCTTGTTGATGAATACGAAAGAGAAGATCATTCGTTCGAAACATGGGTTGTTAACATGCGTAGGATGGCGAATCAATGGACAGACGGATTATGTGTTGGAGGGCAGCGTGTTCGTTGCCGGAGCGGCAATCCAGTGGCTTCGTGATGGACTGCGCATCATTGCGAACAGTGCGGAAAGTGAGAGCTGTGCAAGATCTGTGGACAGCAGTGATGGCGTTATCGTCGTACCAGCTTTTACCGGTTTAGGAGCTCCTTATTGGAAAGCAAATGCCAAAGGAGCAATGTTTGGACTTACCAGAGGAAGCAAACAGGAGCATATCGTTCGTGCGACCTTAGAATCGCTCGCTTATCAAAGTTATGATGTCATCGCGGCGATGCAGGAAGATGCGGGAATGAAAATTGAACGTCTGCAGGTAGATGGCGGAGCAAGCCGCAATGAGTTTTTGATGCAGTTCCAAAGCGATTTGTTGAATGCGAAAGTCATTCGCTCAACCATTTCTGAAACGACAGCATTAGGGGCAGCTTATCTGGCAGGATTGGCTGTTGGCTATTGGAAAGATCAGTCGCAAATTCGGGAACAGTTCCAGATCGCTCATATCTATGAACCACAGATGGATGAAAAGACCAGACAGAATTTATTGAAAGGATGGAAGAAAGCAGTGGCCGCAACCATTGCCTTTGCAGGAAATGAAAGTACGTTGTATTAGTCAGTTAAGTGAAACATGTAAAAAAGAGATAGAAGAACACTATGAACTCTGTGACGATACGGGTGCACAGGTGATCATAGGGAATCCAGATCCAGCTTCTTTGGCGGACTATCCTCATTTAGAGTTGATTCAGTTAGAGAGCGCTGGTTATGATCAATATGATGTTGAAGCACTGAATCAAAGAAAAGTGCGTCTATGTAACGCTTCCGGATGTTTTGGAGATGTCATCAGCGAATATGTGATCGGTTCATTGATCATGAAATTACAGCATCTGGATCGTTATGTGCTACAGCAAAAGGAACATCTATGGGAGAAGACAAAGAGCGTACGCATGATCAGCGGATCTACGATCGTCGTCGTAGGGATGGGAAACATCGGTGCTACTTTAGCAAGACGTCTTCATCATTTAGGAGCGCAGGTGATCGGAGTCCGCAAATACCTAGAGAAGAATGCTATCGGTGTAGAACGCATGGTCTCCTTGCATCAGATTGAAGAAGTGTTGCCCTGTGCAGATGCAGTGATCTTATGTTTGCCTGCAAATGCGGAAACAAAAGGATTCTTTACCCATCATTACTTTTCGTTGATGAAAAACGATGCGATTTTTATCAATGTCGGCCGTGGCTCTTTGGTGAAGTTAATAGATCTGCAACGAGCATTGCAAGAAAATAGCATTGGCGGTGCAATCTTAGATGTTATGGAAGTAGAGCCATTGCCGAAAGATCATCCTCTATGGGAGGATGAACGCGTATTGTTGACTCCTCATGTTGCGGGTACCTTTGCGAATCAAACCAGTTTTATTCAATTCGAAGAAATTGTAATAGAAAATTTGAAAAATTATCATGAAGGAAAACCTTTGATCAATGAGCGACGACATTGACAATGTAAGAAATATACGGTAGTGTAATTTCGTAAATGGACGAGGTGATAAATATGAAAATTGCAATTGCATGTGATCACGGAGCTTATGAATATAAGGAAATGATCAAAGAGATGTTATTATCAAAAGGACATGAAGTGAAAGATTTTGGAACGGATTCAACCGCATCGATGGATTATCCGGATTCGGCTCTTCCTTGCGCACAGGCTGTCGCAAACGGGGAAGCGGAAAGAGGAATCGTCATGTGCGGAACCGGAATTGGCGTATCCATTACAGCAAATAAGGTGAAAGGTATTCGTTGTGCATTATGCAGTGATCCATTGAGCGCTCGTTTGACAAGAGAGCATAATGATTCCAATATGCTGGCATTTGGACAACGAATCGTCGGCAGCGAGATGGCAAAAGAAATTGTCAATGTATGGCTAGAGACACCATTCAGCAATGGCGAACGTCACATTCAACGTATTCAAAAAGTAATGGATATTGAAAAAGACTGATAAAAGATGAAGACGACTCAAAAGAATTTATTGAAGATATTAAAGATCCTGGAATATATCGTTGCCGTTGCATTGATCTTAGCGATGATCTGTTCACTTGCATCGTTTGTCTTACAGGAGGCATCGTCTTTTTCGATTGAAAATTTTCAATTGGAATCCTATTTGAGTTTTTTCTTAACTTTGATCGTCGGTATCGAATTCGTCAAGATGCTGATCTTACAGACACCGGGTTCTCTGGTGGAAGTAGTCATGTTTGCGGTTGCGCGATAAATCATCATGAGTCATGACAGTGCCCTAGATAATTTGATCGGTGTAATAGCAGTTGTACTGATGTTTGTATGCCGTAAGTATCTGTTGGGAGAAGGCAGTAAGTTGTTTAATAACAAATAAAAGTTCCTGTTTAAAGGAACTTTCAGACTGTTGACAAAACCCTATGTTTTTCACTTGAAAGTGAAAAATAGGGGGTTTTTCTTTCGTTTCGATTTCCATTTTTATAATTTTTATAGTTTTTTGTTAGAATTTTGCTAAAACCATTAAAAAATCGGGATCCTTTCCTATGCAATCCCGTTCCATATTGCCATTTTCT
This sequence comes from uncultured Merdibacter sp., assembly GCA_965151435.1. GTDB lineage: Bacteria > Bacillota_I > Bacilli_A > Erysipelotrichales > Erysipelotrichaceae > Merdibacter. The sequence continues at coordinate 54,106 of CBCTZR010000003.1, forward strand.
TCAGATTATGGCATGCAAAAATCAACCAGGCATTGTGCTGGTTTTTCTTTAGTCCTTTCAACCGGGTAAATCGAAGCCCGTTGTTTTCCTTACAGTCCGCAAACACCCGTTCGATCGTTTCTTTTCTTTGCGGATAGATTTCTTTCCACTTTGATGTATGACGGATCTCTTCGCTACGTTCTCTATATCGCTCCCACAAGTGCCGATTGATAACCTTTACATGATTTCTGCTCTTTGTACATTGGTTTCTAAAAGGGCAGTTCATACAGTCGTTTTGATCCGACTTGTATTGTCTGTATCCTTCCCGGGTCGTTGTCGTATAGCTCAATACTTTATTGTTTGGACAGATATAGCAGTCATATTCTTCATCATATGCATAGTCGTGTTTCTTAAAGAAACCTCTTTTTGTCATTGGTCGTTTGTATGGCATGTATGGATCTTGTTTGTTTTTAATGATCTCTCTACAGATAGCTGGTGATGCATATCCTGAATCCAAAGATACATTCTGAATTTGATTGGCATATTTTCTATTCATTAACTGTTGGTAGGCATCAAAAAACGAAACACTGTCATGGATGTTCCCAGAAACGGTTTTTACTGTTAAAACAAATGCATTCTTATCACAAAATGTCTGATGTGAATAGGCGAAGCATTTTTCTTTCTCGCCTTTATGAAAACATCCGCTTTCTGGATCTGTCGTGCTTTCATGGATGGTCTTCTTTGCCGTAACCT
>CBCTZR010000004.1:0-50050 GCA_965151435.1 uncultured Merdibacter sp.
AATACATTCAAAGCTCTTTTTTTATTTTTGTCCTTGACAACGGTACCACTTTAAACGCATTTTTCTCTTTTTCTTTTAATCTTGTAAAAAATCCATCAGCGAACGATAAGCAAATTCCATCTCTTCTCTACCTTCTTGATACAAAGCGGTCAGCTTATCCACATCTTTTTCAATCCGCGAAACACTCACCGGATGCTTTGGACGAATGACGAATACTTTGCCTTGTTCCTCCAACGCATCGATCGCATCCATCTTCTCATTATAGCGAAGTGGTGCTGTCACCAGACGATCGATCATGCCCGGTGCATTCTTATAATGACGGCGATACACTTTTTGAAGCGCTTCAGGCACACTGCTTTTTCGATAGCCTTTGGCTCTGGTCAAGACCAAAACCAGCTTGTCACAGGTAAAAGGAAGATCTTCAAACAGAGGAACTGCACACGCAACCCCACCATCTACATAGCGTTTCCCATCGATTTCTACTGGGGAACATAAAAAAGGAATACTGCTGCTCGCGCGGCAAACATTTAAAAAATCTTTCTGTTGTCTTTTTTCAATAAATTCGATCGATCCATCGCTGCAATTGGTCACACCTGCCCAAAAATGGATATCTGATTGTTCAAATGCCTCAAAATCGAAAGGTATCAATTCATTAAAAATATCCTGAAAGACGAAATCAAAATTAAAGAAGCTCTTTTCCTTTGCCAAATGCGATACGCCCATATAACGCGAATCGCGTACATAACTCAAATTGAGCTCTGCCGCTTTTCCAATTTGATTCGCCACGTAATACAATCCGTTCAAAGAGCCAGCAGAAATACCGACCACCTGTTGAAATTTCAGATGATGCAACATCATCACATCCAACACGCCACTCGTATAGACGCCGCGCAAAGCGCCGCCTTCCAAAATCAGAGCCGTTCTTTTTCCAGTCATTGCACCGCTTCCTTTCACCCTTATTGATAAGACGATATTTTACCACAATGTTGTGGAAAAGCAAGGTGTATCGTCAGTTTCTCTAATGGTTGCTCACCATGTGACAATCAGCCAAAAAGGCTATGCACTCTTCTCCGCTCATAATTCGCTGCCGCTGATTTTCCATGACAAAAGCAAATAAAACATCCTGTGTCGGAGCACAGCAATTTTGATCATGAAGAATGACGATTTCGCCGATCTGATTAGCACAGTAGCGATCTTTCCCTTCATACCGCAGGCGTTTACCTTTCCTTTCTTCACACTGTTTGACTGCTTGCAATAAGACATATTCTCGTTCCATAGAATCACCCTATACAGTATAACACGCGTTTACGCATACGATGTATGCAATGCCCATTTCCATTTTCCGCCATTTTTGGTATGCTGATCATTAGAGAGGATGAGTATTCATGGAAAAAGGAAACTATAATAAGATCAGCGATGTAAAAGGTGTGCGTGTTGGCCATGTCACATTATCAGATAAAGAGATTCAAACAGGGGTGACCGTGATCCTTCCTAGAGAAGGGATCTTTCAAAAGAAATGTCCGGCAGCCGTACACGTCATCAATGGATTTGGAAAGACAAGCGGGCTTGTACAGATTGAAGAGATGGGAACGTTGGAAAGTCCAATCGCTTTGACGAACACCTTAAGTGTTGGTACAGTACAGCAAGCGCTAGTGAAATACATGCTGCAGGAGAATGAGGAGATCGGCATTTCAACAGGAACCGTTAATGTGGTCGTCGGTGAATGTAACGACAGTTACCTCAATGCGATTCGTGCCTGTGCAGTTCGTGAAGAAGACGTATTCCATGCGATTGCCGACGCCAAAGAAGATTTTGCCTTAGGCAGTGTCGGGGCTGGTACCGGAATGAGCTGTTTTGGAATGAAAGGCGGTATCGGTTCAGCTTCCCGCGTCTTTTCCATCGCAAAACAACAATATGTCTTAGGTGCACTGGTATTAAGCAACTTTGGCAAAAAACAAGATTGTTTATTGACGCAAGGGGTCTCCCTAGAAAGTGATCCTTCCCCTGAACAAGGATCTATCTTGTTGATCCTCGCCACTGATCTCCCTTTATCCTCACGACAGCTGAAGCGTTTGTGCAAACGCACAAGTGTCGCTTTGGCCCGCAGTGGTTCTTGGCTTGGAAACGGTAGCGGTGATATTGCCATCGCTTTCTCCACAGGTAATACAGTGGATCATTTCTCCACACAGCCATTTCAAACGATGCGCACGTTAAATGAAAATTATATTGATCTCGTCTTTCGCGCAACGATCGAAGCCTGTGAGGAAGCGATTCGATCTTCTTTGACGCATAGCGAAACGACGATCGGACGGGATGGCCATGTTCGTTACAGTCTGAAGGATACGCTCAAAAGACAAAAATAAGACTTGTGCCGCTTGATTCTCGAATAGACAAGTGGTACAGTTTTTTTATTGCAAAATGGGGAGGGAAATTTGATGAAAAGAGCGATCAATTTATTAGATGGAGAGATCCTTCCCTCCCTGCGTGCACTGGCGATTCCCATCATGGCTTCCAGCTTGATCCAAATGGCTTATAATTTAACGGATATGATCTGGATCGGCCGAATCGGTTCGGATGCGGTTGCGGCGATCGGTGCTGCCGGCATGTTCATGTGGTTATCGAACGGCTTGGTAACTTTAGCGAAAATGGGTTCACAGATCAAGATCGGGCAATCCCTTGGACAAGACGATCGCATGCTCGCCAGTCGATATGCGCACAGCGCATTGTTACTAGGTATTTTCTTTGCCTTTGTATTTGCGATGATCTGCATTTTCTTTGGCAAGCAAATGATCTTGTTTTTTCAACTAAACTCAGCACAGGTCATCGCTGATGCACATCATTATCTTCTTATCACTTGTGGACTGGTCATCTTTTCTTTTCTCAATCAAGTGTTTACCGGCATCTTTACAGCAATGGGAAACAGCCGTACGACTTTTCAGGCGACGGCAATCGGACTAGTGCTCAATATCTTGTTAGATCCTTTGCTGATCTTCGGTTTTGGCGCAATTCCCGCTCTTCATGTCATCGGAGCTGCCATTGCGACCATCTTTGCGCAAGCAGTTGTCACACTTTTATTATTTAGTGCAGCTAGAAAAGATGACCTGCTCTTTCCCCTTGTACATCTGTTCTCTCGTCCGGATCCTCAAACCATTCGTGAAATCCTCCGTCTTGGTTTTCCTACTGCGATCCAAAGCATGTTGTTTTCAGCAATCTCCATGGTGGTCGCTCGTTTGATCGCCGGGTGGGGCGATGGCGCAATTGCTGTTCAAAAGGTTGGCTCACAGATTGAATCGATCTCCTGGATGAGCGCTGAAGGTTATGGTGCAGCATTGAACACTTTTACAGCGCAAAACTATGGAGCTGGAAATGCCAGACGAATTGAACAAGGATTCATGCTTTCCTTAAAAGTGATGATGAGCTGGGGCATCTTCACAACTTTGCTGTTATTGCTCTTTCCTTCGTTCATCTTTCGCTTTTTCATCAATGAAGCCCAATTATTGCCGCTAGGCGTCGACTATCTGCGCATTTTGGGATTATCGCAGGCTTTCATGTGTTTAGAATATACAGCAGCAAGCATCTGGAACGGATTAGGTCATACCTTCCCTCCTTCTCTTGTCAGCATCACGCTGACGGCTTCCCGCATTCCCCTTGCCATATTCCTCTCACACTGGCTTGGACTTAACGGTTTCTGGTGGGCGATGACGATCACCTCTTTTGGAAAAGGAACCGTCTTGTTTCTATGGCTGATCAAAAAGAAAAAAGAGCCGTATTTCTTTTTGAAACAACCGCTCTAAGAAAATATAAGAGGCAGATCTTTGATTGATCTGCCTTATTTGGTATAAGTGGCTGCAACGCTTACGCCTGCTTTCATGTTCGTATCCTGTGCCAGCGTGAAGGATGTATACGCCTGCGCATTCGTAAAGATCACCATGACGGATAGGTCATACCCTTTACCTTCTAAGTATGCGCGATCAATTTTTACTAATTCTTGACCGGCACGTACGCGCTGATTTTTTTTACACAGACATGTAAATCCTTTCCCATTCTCATTTACCGTATCAATTCCGATGTGAATGAGGATCTCCATTCCATCTGCCAACGTTAGTCCCACAGCATGTCCGCTTGGAAACAACATGCTCACCTTTGCATCTGCACATGCGCAGATGGATTCTCCGCTTGGAACAATAGCAAAGCCATCTCCCATCATCTTCTGTGAAAATACCGGATCCTTTACCTTTTCAATCGAAATTAACTCGCCATCCGCAACTGCGAGCAATTCATTATTTGCAGTTTTCTTTTTAAATCCAAACATAAGCGACTCCTCTCAATTCTCTTTCCTTATTATACAGCACAAACAATCAGATTGACACTATGACTTTATGTATTTCTTCAACAGATGCGAGGTAATGGGTGACCACTCAGCTTTCGCATCCATCGGCTGGTCTGTAACCGCGTTTTCAATAAGAGAGCCTGCGGATGTTCTTTGGTGATCCTGCCGATGATCCGTGCTTCTTCACCCAGCTCTTTCAGCAAGATTTCTGCTTCTTCCTTGCGTATGATCGCAATCATACGTCCTTCACAAGCCAGATACATCGGATCAAAACCTAGCAAGGAACAAAGCGTCTTGACATCTTCATCGATCGGTATGGCAGATTCATCCAGCTCCATTCCCCATTGCGTATGATCGATCAGTTCGATACAGGTCGTAGCCAATCCTCCTCTGGTGGGATCGCGCAAGATCCGAATGCCATCCATTGCCATGGCTGCTGTTGCTTCTTTGCACAACAGCGCACAGTCACTCGTCAGTTCCCCTTGTATAGGAATATCTTGTCGTGCCATGAAGACGGCAGCACCATGGCGGGCAATGCTCCCTGACAGAACGACCAGATCCCCTTCTTCATAGCACTGCGACATTTCCCGTCTTAAAAAGCCGACACCACAGGTATTGATATAAATCTGGTGTCCTTTTCCATGTTCGACCACTTTTGTATCGCCACAGACAACTTCCACGTTTGCCTCTTGTGCACATTCTTTGATCGAATGGATGATCTCCTTGAGATCTTTCAACAAAAATCCTTCTTCTAAAATGAAGGATAACGTCAGATACGATGGGATCCCACCACTCATCAATACGTCGTTCACTGTTCCGCATACGGACAGTTTTCCGATATTCCCTCCTGGAAAATTCCAAGGGGAAACGACAAAACTGTCAGTTGAAATCACTAAAGGGGCTGATTGATTGGGAACGATCGCTCCATCTTTTCGCTCATGCAGCGCTTTCTGGCTGATGCCTGGGCTATTTGTGGGCTACATTTTGATCATGGCCGTCAAACTGCGCAAATCGCCATTTGATCTATCCACGTCACATCATGCCCATCAGGAAATGGTCAAAGGCATTACAACAGAAATGTCTGGTACGACCTTAGCTGTAATGGAAATCGGTGAATACTATGAAAAGATGCTGCTGTTGTCAATCGTAGCGATCTTCTTCATCAATTCTTCCTGGATCAGCTGGCCCATCGCCATAGCGATGTGCCTTGTGGTTTATTTCATCGAAATCTTGATCGATAATGTCTGTGCTCGTCTCAACTGGCGAAAAGTCTTAGATCTTTGTTGGCTGATCACATTGCTCGGAGGAGGCATCAATATATTGATCCTCATGTCCATTAGGTAGGTGATGATAATGAGCAAGTTTAAAAGATCTCCTTGGATGCTGCATTATGACGCAAGCAGCTGCAATGGCTGCGGTATCGAAGTACTTGCGTGTACGACTCCTACATATGACATTGAACGATTCGGCATCATCAACACGGGGAACCCTTTCCATGCGGATATCCTGTTGATCACCGGAGGCGTCAATGCGCAAAGTGCGGCCGTCGTCAAACAGCTCTATTCACAGATGCCAAATCCCAAAGTCGTCGTTTCAATCGGTATCTGCGCTTGCAGCGGTGGTGTATTCAAAGATTGTTATAATATTTTAGGCGGTATCGATACCGTCATTCCGGTTGACGTTTATGTTCCAGGCTGTGCAGCACGTCCCCAAGCGATCATCGACGGAGTCTTGCAGGCCGTAGAAATTCTGGAGAAAAAGAAAGAAGGCACATTTGATGAAGAATAAGATCCTTTCTATAGAAAAGACAGCATTCTTTCCTGATATCATTAAACGAAAGATGGATGGATGGCGTTTCACTCAAATGTGCGCAACGACCATCGAAAACGGTTTTGAACTAAGCTATACGTTTGTCAAAGGCATGGAGATGGAAACACTGCGTTTGACGATTGCCAAGGAGGAAGAAATCACCAGTATCACTCAGGTTTATCCATGCGCCTTCTTACAGGAAAACGAAGCGGCAGAACTCTTTGGCGTCATGATCCAAGCCATCACGATGGATTATAAACACAAGCTCTACCGTATTGACAATAATACCCCATTCGCACAGAAAGGAGTGAAAGAATGGCAAAGCAAAGTATCATTCCTTTTGGACCGCAACATCCCGTCTTACCGGAACCCATCCACTTGGATCTCGTATTGGAAGATGAGGTAGTCGTCGATGCGATCCCCAATATTGGATTTGTACACCGCGGTCTTGAAAAATTAGTAGAGACAAGAGATTTCAAGCAATATGTCTACGTAGCGGAGCGCGTCTGCGGTATTTGCAGCTTTGGACACGGCTTAGGTTATTGCCAGTGTGTCGAAGAGATCATGGGCATTGACGTTCCCAAACGGGCAAAATATCTGCGCACGTTATGGATGGAAATGAGCCGGATCCACTCTCATTTATTATGGCTTGGCCTATTAGCGGATGCGCTTGGTTTTGAAAGCTTATTCATGCAATCCTGGCGTTTAAGGGAAAAAGTACTGGATCTGTTTGATCTGACGACCGGGGACCGTATCATCTTTTCCGTCAATCAGATCGGCGGTGTCTTAAAAGATATGGATGAGAACATGTTGCAAGTGATCAAAGAGACCATGCGCACCTTGGATCAAGAACTACGGCCGATCGCAAAGACATTTTTAGAAGATATCAGCGTCAATTCCCGTTTGCGTGGCTTAGGCCATCTGAGCAAAGAACAAGCGTATCTCGCTGTAGCAGTCGGTCCCTTCTTACGTGCCAGCGGCTATGATTATGATTCCCGTGAAAGCGGATATGCCGCTTACGGCGATTTGAACTTCGGTGCTATCACAGCACTCGAAGGAGACTCTTACGCACGTGTCAAAGTACGCATCGCTGAGATCTTTCAATCGTTTGATCTCATCGAGCAGATCTTATCAAAAATGCCTTCTGGCGAGATCATCGTACCAGTGAAAGGAATGCCAAAAGGCGAAGCTTTTATCCGCGTCGAACAGCCGCGTGGCGAAGCGATCTACTACGTAAAAGCTAACGGAACAAAGTATTAGGACCGATTCCGTCTCCGTACGCCGACCACCAGCAACATTCCACCCATGCTCGATTTATTAAAAGGCTGTCAACTAGGAGATGTGACGTTGCTCATTTTGACGATCGATCCTTGTATCAGCTGTACAGAGAGGTGATCTTATGCGAAAACAAAAAGTATTTTCCTTCACTTCTGAAGTGTTTAAAAATTTGATGAGCAAACCAGTGACGATCAATTATCCAAAAGAGCCTTTTCAATATCCAAAAAGCATGCGCGGTCATATTCAGATAGCGATCGATGATTGCATCAGTTGCACCTTATGTGCGCAAAACTGTCCGCCACGCGCTTTAGAAGTCGATCGTGAAAAAGGAACGTGGACGATTCATCGCTTTGACTGCATTCAATGCGGAAACTGCGTAGAAGTCTGTCCTAAGCATTGTCTTTCGATGGAACCGGGCTATCCTGCTCCTGCTTCACAAAAACAAACAGAAACATTCACCCGCAAAAAGATCGAGAAAAAATATCCACAAGCTGCACAAGCGGTATGCGTCTATTGCGGATATGGTTGTTTTCATAATGCCGAAAAAATGGAGATAATTAGGAAATTTGAAATAATTTCAAAGTAAAGAAAAGAAAAAGAGGTCGTAACCTCAATAGACAGATTCATTCTTAATTGTAATCTTCTATTTCGTTACAGCCTCACTCGTCTTATTTATTTTTTTATATAGTGATTCATAAAATAGTTGGTAAATGCCGCTAATTCTTCTTCCTGTGATACATAGACATACAGTGAATCATCTTCTAACCAGTCATATGCATTGATTCCTATATAATTTCTTTTATCCAAATAAATGATAAAAGCATCTGTTGGGTACTTGTTTCGATAGGCTTTCCAAATCTTCGATCGTTGATAATATTCCGGCTCCCCGCAAACAGATAAATCCGGAACAGTTGGCAGCACAACAATTACATCTTCCTTATCATTCCAGCCTACGATCAAGTTTCCTATTTTTGTTTTACTTCCATGCACAAACCCATAATTAAAACGTGCTACATCCTCTGTATACCCACTGATCAATTGATAATTCTCTCCATCTTCTACATTTTGATCAAACAAGTGACGCATCTTTTCCGCATTTCGTTTACTTTTTTCCATATCGATTTGCGGTCCTTTCAATAAGCTTTTAAAGAATCCCATCTTTTCCTCCTTTATAAATACCTTTTTATAATTTTGTTTTTATTTTGGCTAAAATTTTTATTGGTCCTCCTCCTTCATTTTTTCAAAAAGTTCAATGATCGCCTGAATCTGAAAATCGATCGTTTCTTTTGACGCTTCTTCCACCAGCATAGGAAGCGTTTCAGGAATCGCCTTACAGATCAACATGACCGATAAGCTTAGATTGATAAACAAGCTGACACGATCTTTGTTTGGCTTGATAGAAAAACATTCCAAAAGCGCTGCGAACAGTTGATATTGTTTGCTGCGAAAATGCTGAAAACTGTTTTTGGATAAACGCTGGAATACCATTTGCTGTTCTTCCATGCTCATTACAGCAATACCGTACTCCTTACCATGACAACAAGTATATAAGAATTGATATAATGCTTCTCGCCAAGGCAGTTCCTTTCTTAGTGTTTGCGCATATTGAAGAATCTTAGGTTGCTGTAGGTACAACATCTCAACGATCAGATCTTCTTTACTTGGAAAAAAAGAATAAAAGAACGTCTTGGAAATTCCCACTTTCTTATAGACCTGTTCAATGGTCGTATGACGAATTCCCTGTTTGCTCATCAGTGATAAGCTCACATCCAATAATTCTTTTCGTATCTGCTCTCTCTCTTTTTCACTATAAGCGATCTTTGGCATATTCCACCTCAAAATAAAAACTTTTTTATCATCTTGTTCTTATTTTAACACTGATCTCCTGTTTTTTCAACTTGATCCAAGAAATGAAAACTACGGACTTCTTCTGTTGTCCCTTACCTTCTAGATCGTTATACACTAACCTTTCTTTGATGACAATCCATTTATTCATTTGCACTACTAGCTATTACAACCATGGATCAATTTTTAGTATTGTAAAAGAAAAAGGTGCAATCTTGCACTTTTTAATGATTTAAAAATCTCTATTTTGATTATTTCAACATTTCATCATTCATGCCTCTTCCATCGTATCCTCATATATTATTGCAATCAATTTACACAAATACTCTTTACTTTTATCTTAGCTCTCATATCTTTCAGAACAAAAAGCCTTTGGTTGATAACAAATTGTTATCAAACCAAAGACTTTTCTTTTTGTAAATCGCGTGAATCGACTCAATCGGTTTTAGATATCCAGCGTATCATTGTCGTCGCAACAAACAATTATTCGTCCTTCTTATTGATCATTAGCATTTCTTCTACGTTTTGTATAGAACAGCGTACCTGCTGCCGCAAACGTCAGGAATGACAAGAATGCCCATGCTATCGTATTGTTTTGTTCACCTGTCTTCGTCTCTTCCGATTCCTTCTCCGGTTCTTTTTCTGGTTCTCTTCCTGGATCTTTTTCTGGGTCTCTTCCTGGATCTTTTTCTGGGTCTTTCGGAGGTTCTTCGCTCTTTTCTTCATAGCGATTCACAAAGGTCGCATAAGATTGATCACTGATATCCATCGTATCATAATCTGCACTTATAACAGTCAACTGATCATTTACTTCCTTTGTCTCTACTTCTAAGATCCACAGTGATTCATCATATTCATAACCATCCAAAGCATCATTGTTCTCGGAAATGATAAATCGGAAAGTACCTTCTGCATTGAATTGAATGGAGTCAAAGTAAGCAATTCCATGATCTTCCACACTTGTCTCCAAATATTCTTCTGCATTCGGTAATACGACTGCTTCCCCATAATCCATGATTGGCTTCAAAGTGAACGTAAACTTCTCTTTCTCAGAACGCTCATCGCTGTCGTCGCTGAATTGCTTCATGATCTTAGGCTGGTAATACGTAGTCTTTGAAGGAAGATAAACGTTTTCAAATACGATTCCTTCTGTCACTGGTTGCCATGTTCCTAATTCAGCTTGACGATAATACAATAATTCAGCATCTAATCGATTATGATCTTGCGCATTGATTGCAACGTTAACCACAATTTTATAGACCGTATCATCATATAAGATATCATTAAATACGTTATCAGTTGCTGAAGTTGGGATCACTTCACGAACGTAGTAAGTTGTTGTTCCTACCGAATCTACGTTAAACGGACCAAAGATCGCCTTACCATTCACGTTCTTAGCAACTGCACCTGGGATCGGATCGCCATTCTCGTCTAATAACTCAAATGAGAATTGTTCATCTTCCAATTCTTTTCCGTCCAAATATTTCTCCACTTCAATCTGATAATCGATTTCTGTTGTGTTGCTAACTTGTACCACTTGATCTGCATTAGTGACCTTGCTGCCAGGAACATCGAAGATCCATGCTGGATTCTCTGTTGCATCTCCCGTATAGTCAACCAGAACACCATCGGTATTCGTCGCTTTTGCACCATCTAATTGATAATAATCAGGACTCTGACTTTCAACGATCACATACACCTGATACCAATTCAGATTTTTTACTTCAGCTTTTCCATAAGCATCCGTTGTCACTGTGGTCAGTTTCGTTTGATTATTTAGAACCGCTTGATTTGCTTCTTCTACGGTATCAAATGGACCATAAATATCAAACACTGCACCCTCTAACGGTTTAGTAGGATCATTTTCAGCATATTTTTCAATCTGCAGATTTCTTGTAAGCACAAAGCCTATATCTTTCGTATTGTCAAACAAACTCTCTATTGTTGAATGCAAATAGAAACGTTCCGATACAGAAGCACGCGCAGATGCAGTAAGATAGTTATTATCGTATGCTTCCTCTTCGTATGCCCCACCAGTCATAAGATCACTAGGATAACGTGAATAACCAATGTCTTGCTTATCCGGATCTCCGCCGCCTAACGTTGTCAAACGATATGGAATATTTGCATTTTCCGGTATGACAACAGCAATATTGTAAGTTTTCGCATTTGCACCTTTTAAAGCATTAGGGTCTAGTGGATTATTTAACTCCGTATTGCTGTAAAGCTGTGCTTCGGTGAAATTGTCTTTTATTGTTGCCGGATCCAAATGATCAAAGATGAAATTTGCATTTGTATACCATTGCGTATCATCTGCGGTATCATATCTAGTCGCTTTTGTACTCGTGTTACGATTACCTTCATAGGTATACAGATAAACTTCTACGTTATCTAACAGTCTTCGTACAATTGAATCATCGCTTAAATCTGCAACTGATTCACCTTCATCCCATACACCATCTGCATCTTTATCAATCCAAATATGACCGCCTACTTTCACTGTATTTGGTAAAATCGTATTCGATACAGAATTCGATGACAATAGGCTGATACCATAATCTGTGGCTGTACCAATTCCAGCAGATGTGATATATTGCTCATACGCACATGAGAAATTATTTACTGCATTCGTCCAAGAACGATCTGCCAATTCTTCTTCTGAAAGCAAACCTACATTCAGCCTATACGTTGCCATATAGCTTTCTCCGCTAGCAATTGAAACAGCTTCCTCTTTTGCAACAGCAATAGCAAATGCTGTCGCATTTTCAGCTTGGTTAGCATCAGCTGTCCATCCTGACGGTAATGACGAACTTTCAAATTTCAATTCTTTTGCATCTTGATAGACGTCCAGAATATTATCGTTATCGATTGGATCTGTATAATAGTAAAGCTTGTAACTGTCTGGCGGCACTATGACATGTTCACCTTTATTATTAATCCTTTCCATTGAAAGAAGTTGATCAAACACCATACTCCATTCACTACCACGATCTGCGCTCGTTGCAATCTTATCTCCTACAAATGGGAATACATCGATTAGTGTAGCGTTGGTATATGTGTGCGTTTCTGACAGATTGGTAAAGATCAACTGATATTCCATATAACCATCATTGTTGACCGTTGACAGACGATCTGTCGTGAAACCTAATTCTTCTGAGCGATCGCCTTTTCCTGTTTTGATCAAAGAAGATTGTAAAGTAGTAGACCAATTGACATCTATTGCATCGCCAATATAACCAAACGCTGACATTTCTCCCAATAATCCTTTAAAGGTTTCCAGTCGTTCTCCCTTTAATGTCGTCAGCGTTCCCGGCATATCGGATGGCCATTGTCCCTGTGCTGTCTTATAAGAAGTCGACCTAGGATTATCAGCGCTCTGCACACCTTTTACACGGCTTCCCACAATTGCATAATTGACAATGCTGGTACCATAAAGCGCAGCTGCATTTGTCGATTCTACTTCTAAGGTCACAGTAGCACTTTCTCCCGGTTTCAATTCACCTTGCATGAAGATAAATACAGCCGTTTCTCCATTCAACGTTTCTGTACGGAAATTTTCCAAAATGACACCTTCCGGACCACTGATCTTTAAATTACCGTCTTCACCGTTTAACTGTGTACCTTGCGGCAACAGATCTACAATAAACGGTTTGCCCATATTTCCTTCTGCTTCCTGCAAATTGGTTACGGTCATCGTATAAGTTAAGATACCGCCGTTCAAATTGACTGTAGGAACGTCAACCGTCTTCTCAAATGTAACAAGTGCAGTCTTTAATGATTTGAAGGTATTGGAAACACTTGCTTTTTTATGATCCGTTATAACAGCCCCCTGGGTACCTTTTGTATCCCAAGTACGATATGACATATCCGTTTCTACCGTGTTCGTCACCTTGGTAATTGCTTTTACGCCCTCCCCACCTGTTTGTTTATCAAGCAAGATATTGACGCTGATTTTACCTGCAATAAAGTCTTGTCCAATTCCATAACCACTTGCCTTCTTCAGTTCTGGAGAAGAATATGTTACCTTGAAATATTTTGCTTTCTTCGTCGTATCCTTTAATTGAATTGTCTGATCTTTAGTCGCATCTACCGTAGATGTTTGGATCACCTGATCATTAAAATCATAGAATGTGATCGTCGCTTTCAGATCGGTAGCTGTTCCACCAGAGTAAACCGCGCTATTATGCGTCGATGCTTTCAAAGTAATTGAAGTAATAGAATACTTATCTTTTAAATACGCATTGTAATTTAATTCATTATTATCTGAATCAAACGCTGTCAGACCTGTATCTGTTAATATAAAGCTATCTAATGGATAGGTATTCGTTATCGCCGGCGTTATCGTATAATGCAATTCTGCCGCAGATTCCAATAAACTATCATAACTTTCTTGTGATGTCGTCTTTGCCAACGTCTGACTAGCCGTTCCTTCGATATTCTTCAACGTGACAACTTGCTTATCTTTCGTTCCAGCCGGAATAGCTTTCACTGCATACCAGACAACATCACGATGATCACGAATCTGTGTCATGCTGGAATCCGTCTCTACGATCAGATATGTCTTTCCAGCAGAAATGTTCTGACCCATAGAAGCTAACGTTGTAGCATTCGCATAACTATACCACTCATTATTTGCTGAAGCTGGCGTCTTTACTTCTACGTCATGAAGAACAACAGCGTTTTGCTGCATCAACGTATAGATTTCATCTTTAGTTAACGTTGTTGAAGTTCCATTAGGCACCTCGTAAACACTAACGACTGCAGTAGGCGGAGAATTCTTTGTCGGATCTAACACATCCTGCTTACGAACTTCCAATTCTACCATTGGAACGTTATACGCCTTGTACGTATACTTAGCCTTTTCTAAATCTTTCCCATCATTTAATAAATGATAAAGAATATGATCGCCCTGATCGGTGGATAATTTCTGATCATTTCCATCCCAAATACCTTCAATACCCGTGTAATCTGTCGGTACGGTCGTTTCTGCTAAAGCATATATAGATCCTGAAGTTGTAGTAAAACGCACACTACCATTTTCATCTGTCGTTTCCGATGCAATCTGGTTCCAATTACCATCATTCGTTTGTTGATACAGCGTAAACGTCGCGCCTTCTAACGGTGTTTCTGTCGTACCATGCATATTATCGTATTTGGTCAATTCAATCACCGCACCGCGATAATTTGGATAGATGAGTTTCTCTAACATTTTAGCATCATTCGCTTCACGATCTTCCGTATGCATCGTACCTGGATCATAGTTTCCATGTACGATAATCTGTCCTGGTTTTACTTCAATATCAGCGTATGGATACTCATCTAAATATCCATAAGGAGAACTGATTTCTTGAACACGGAATGTATTTCCTTGCGTATTAGTAAGTGAAACACGAATGAGATATTCACCATTTCCCAAGTCAGTTACTTCTCCTGAATTTGAAGAATCGTTAACTAAGCGATATGCCTCAAATCCGGCTCCAGTGAGACCTCTTCCATCATTTGCATCAACCTTTAAGATTTTGATTTCTCCATAAAGATAGGTATTGGTTGCCGCAACAGTTACATTTTGACCATCAACAGGCACATTAACCGTCCAAGTATTATCATCAAATGTAGTATCTACGTCATTCACTGTCACCTTTGTCAGTTTAAAGTTTTCATCAGCTACTTCAGTAATCGTATACGCAGCCCCTTGTTCCAAGTTTTCAAAAGTGATGGCTTGTTCCTTCTCACCTTTTGCTGTAAAGGTTACGCTCTTTTTTGCAACTTCTTTACTGTCTTTTTTCAGTATGAACGTAAACGTATGATCTTCTAAAATGTCTAAACTACCCGAATCAATCGTTTTTATTATCGTCAGATCCACTAGTTTATAATCACCAAACGTTAAGGATGGCTCTGAGGTAATTTGTTCTCCATTCATGGTTACCTTCTTGCTCATTCCACCCGTCAGCACGACATACTGTGGCGTGGAATCCAAACTATAATCATCTGGTGCTTCCGTTTCCGTCACCTTATAGATACCAGGTTCCAAATTGTCGATCGTTACTGTACCATATGCAGTTGTTTGCTGGTTTTCTTTTACAGTCTGCCAAGTATCTTTTACGGTGATCGTTTCATTTTGATTCCAAGAATCAAAGGATTGATACTCTAACTTAAATTGTGCTCCTGCCAGTTTCGTATCGGTATTCTGCGCATCTTGTTTTGTAATCGTCAATGCGCATAATGCAGGGTTTTCTACCTTTAAAGTCAAATCCGCCTCACCTGTATAATCATTCAACGTTGTCATAGCGGTAACTTTCATTTCGCCTTCATAAGCAGATCCAGTAAATGAACTCGAATAACCAAAGAAGATTCCATCACTCGCGAATTCAGCTAATTGATACGTCTTTCCATCTACCATTACTGAATGAGCGTCTTTGTACGTCTCCTCTAAATACTGTGCAAAATATTTCGTAGAGTATGATGCACCCGCAGCAGTTTCACTGATTTTATACACACCTGTTCCAATATCGTTCAACGTTGCTATTCCTTCGTTGTTTGTTGTGCCAGTAATCGTGGTCGTACCTTTTTCGAGCGTAAACGTTGTTCCCTCAAGCTTATCATTTGTTGTTGACGTTTTTAGAACGTTCATGCTCAGCTTTTTCGGATTATAAATGCTAAGATGCACATTTTCATTCGTCACTTTGAAATAATATGCCTTTGCATTATAGTAGGCATCTGTGAGCGTGCTTCCATCATACAGATTTTCATATCCAGCTGCTGCAGATGTTTCAATCAATCGATAACGTCCGACAGCAAGTCCATTCGGGAATGCAAAGTAACCATTCGTTGTGATAAAGGTTGTATTCGTTCCATCATAGCTATAATCTGTCCATTGTTCATTTACATAACGTTGCAATTTAAATGTAACCTGTAATGGTACACGTCCTTCTTTATTCAAGTAATATTCATCCAATTCACTCGAAGTCATGTTTAAGTTATTCTCATCTACCGTATATCCATATTTATTAACGGTTACTGCAAAGTTATCGACTGGCCAGTTGACGATCCGATATTGTTGAGAAGGCACACCGTTAATAGAAATTGGTTCATAGGTTCCATCCTCATTTTCACTCGTTGGATAGAATGCCCATGTATCTCCTTGATTTTCCGCTAAGGTGATTTCTTTTGAAGTTGCATCTTTTACATAGTATGCATCATTAAATACTTCCGTTGTTTCCCCAGCTTCATTTTGGAAGAACATGATCATCTGATAGCCTTCTTCTGGCGCATCATAACCACCTGGCGTTGATACTTCTTTCAACATCACCCGGACATAACCATTACCTTCATCATCTTTATAAATAATATCTTGATTATTTCCTACAACATTATACTGTTCGTAGTTTTTTAATAGTGTATCAAAGTCAAAAGATTTTGATGACGCCCATGCTGTTTTTTCACCAGTAGGTACTATCTCACTCAGATCATTATCTAATCCGGTAGTTAACGTATCTAGCTTTTCGACGATCGTTCCATCTGCATGGACGAGATACAAATCAAATACTGCATTACCTAAAGGTGTATAAGTGTCGTTTCGTTCGCCATCTTCATTCAAGGATCCAGCCCATTTTGCAATACGAACAGTTGAATACATCGCATTTCCTGGACCTGTTGCAGGATCATTCTCTACCTCTTTCTTTGTTACGGTATCATCTTCGTATTGCCATACTGTATCACATATTGCTTGTGGTTCTTCCATAGAATGGGAAGCATTCGTATAGGATGTTTCCTCTCGTTTGATCAAAATGATTTGATTTTCTGGTTTAATATCTGCACCAATACCCGGATCTTCTTCTACCAGCCAATACACGACATCATCTGCTGATTTCAATATATTCGTCGCAAACCAGCCGTCTTGACGAATGCCTTCTTCATTATATAACGTGCCGCTGCTGTATTCACCGATCAATTGATACTGGCTAAGATCATCGGTATTAAAATGCAAAGCTGTTCCTTCCGTCTCATCGACCACTTGCATGTAGAGTTTAAATTTTGCATTGTTGATCGGTTGTTCTTTTGTTTGTCCAGATGTTTCATCGTATTTATCCAAATACTTGAAAATATGCAACTGCGTCCAATGTTCCACATTGGTCAATGTTTTTTTCACAGTGGCAACAGGAGTATCACTTGTTAATGCTTCCTTCGTTACATAATAATACTTCTTTAGATCCTCTGTTTTTAATGTTGTTTCTGGAGTTGTAGTTAAAGAAGGATAATCCTCTGATAAATACTTACGACCATTTACTGGTTCTAAATACTGGTAAGAAGCCTCATTTGGAATGGAATATTCAACTGCCACATATTCGTCCTTTTGATTCAATCCATCAAAAGAGACAACACCTAATTGATTGGTCGTTCCCATCTCAACAAACGTGTATTCATCTACACCCGTTTTTTGGAATAAAGCAATCTGTGCACCAGACATCAAGTATTCTTTATTTGTGAAATTATGCTCCCAAATATTATAGAATACTTTCGTCACCTCAAAGGACATTTTCGGCAAATTCACAAGTTTCAAATCTTGTCCAGCAGTATCCTTTGTAACCGTCTCTCCCGGCGTTAAGGTCACCTTAATCGTATCATCACTTATTGTATAGCCAGAAGGCGCTTTTGTTTCCTTGATAACGTATGTGATCTTCTCCCCATTGTCATTATAGATTGGTAAATTGGTAAAGCTCACTTTCCCCTGACTATTACTTGACAACGTCTGAATAATCGTATCTGGTTTCGTTGCATCGTAAATCGATAGCTCAGCTCCTGCCAACGGGTTTTCATCGCCATCTACACCCAATGCATATTTTGTTACGGACACTGCACCTAACGAAGAAAGGTTTCGAATAGGGATGGATAATACTTCTGAATCCCTTACTGTATATGGTCCAAAATAGAAGGAATCTGCAGTAATTTCATATGGATATTCTTTTGATGGATCATCACCATTGAGATCATTATAAAATTTTTTATAAAGAGCAATATTTTCACTTGGATCTAATACATGATTTAAATTGTCTTGTGGAACAATTTCTTTTAAATAATACGTTCCGACTGGCAGCTGTTTTGCTGTTGATGAAGTAACGATCAAATTATCTCCATCATAATCTTTTACTTGTTCAAAACTACCATCATCACCCTTAATGTACACTTCAAACTGAATGTCTTTAACTGGTGGAGTCAACGTATGATTTCCTTGAATGCTCTTCAGTACCAAAAGCTGTGGATCAGGCTTATTTTCTAACTGATACGTCTGAACAGAGTTCTCTTTTGTTACTGTTGTCGTATTTGTTAGATCAATGATCATTTTCTTTTCAACAGTAACATCCGTATAACCTTGTGGGATCGTCGTTTCTTTGATTTGATACTTCTTTCCTAATTCTAATTCTACAAATACGCCATTTGCATCAGAAATAGATGTTTCCTCTAAGTAAACATTAGATGTAGTCAGATTTGAATCTCTGGTAATATCATAAATCGTAAATTTAGATCCAGCTACAAATTTTCCCGTTTGAGTATCTATTTTTTTAACAACGATACCTTCCTTTTGTTCATAGTTCTTTACAGTCGTTTCTTTGGATAATGTAACAATTGTTCCATTATTCTCTGTAAATGTAAACGGGCCATATGCCTGCAATGTTTTATCACCTACAGTAATTTCTACCGTTCCTTCTGCGTCTGCAAGATAACCATTTACTGGTGTTTCAACCAGATAATAGTTATAAGGCGTATCATCATCTGCAAGTTCTAAATCTTTTATTTCCAATAGTCCATTTTCATCTGTTACATAGTCATTATACTTTGTAATATTATCTTCTGTTGTGCCACGATACAGCGTAAACGTAACAGGGGAACTGTTTGTCGTTTTCGTATACCCTGTCCTTCCAATATCATAGAATTCTTTGGTCAACGAAATGCTTCCATTACGCGTATTATACATATCTATTTCTTTTGTACCATTGTTTTCCAGTTGGTCTTCCAACGTAAACTCTTTCGAATACATTTCATTGGCATTTGCATTACCTGGATCATGCCATCCTTCTGGAAGAATTTCCTTAAAGCGATATGTGATGAAATTTCCCTGTTCGTCAACGACCGGCAATAATGCTGATAATGTACCAGAGGAAGTCAAACTCAGATTAGTTTTCCCTTCAATATCTTCCCATGTATCTCCAACCTTTTGTTGGATCGTAAATGCGTTGGCAAACTCCGCGTACATTTTATTATCTACTTGTACATAAGTGTATTGCCCTTCATTATCCACACCATTGAACATGTATTTTGTTAACAGTACGTTGATCTGGTTTAGTTTATTTGTATTCTCTAATGAACCAATCAGCTTGTCTTTACTAATTGTAATTGAGTATACTTGTGTGTCAACCACATAACCTTCCGGAGCCGCAGTCTCTTTTACATAGTACGTACCATACGGCAAACGATCAAACGTCATGGTTCCACTTACATTCGTTTCCCCTGTTGCAATCAACGTGTTACACTCTTCATCACTATAAATTGCAAACGTTGCACCTTGTAATGCAGAGGTGCTGCCATCTAATGCTCTTGCTGTTTTGGTGACCGTCACTTGACCAATTAACTCCTTGTTGTAGAAAGAAGTTTGTTCTTTGCCAGATGTCAACGTGACTGTACGATCTTCCGCATTGAATTCCCCTGTATTCTTTTCCGTATTTTGTGGAAGTGCAGTTTCGCTTATTGTATACGTTCCTGGTGAAAGATAGACTGTAACCATTCCTTCTGTATTGGTACCAGCTGGATCGATGGACACAATGTTTCCAGATAATTCTTTATATTTACCTTCATCATCTTTTGTATAGAGCGTAGCCGCATCTCCATTCTCATCCGTGATCGTAAATGTTGCAGGACCAGATACCGGATCCTTTGCAAAATTCGTAGCGCTATAGAGTTTTGCTGCACCATCATTATTGATAATGTACTTTTCAATCGTCAGTTCTACTGGTTGAACGACTTCTCCGGCTTGTAAAGTTGCATAACTTTCATCTGATTTTAGATTTTCATCCCCTTTCAGATAATAGTCTAATACAACTTCATTATCGATATCTAACAGATCTTGATTGTCTTCATAATAATAGGCGATGAACTTCTCATATGGATATACCACTTCTACCGTGTAGGTGGACAGATATGGCGCATTTTCATCAACGTTTGTTAAGTTATTATTTCCACAAGTATCCACGGGTAATATGATTTTGCTACCTGATTCCGTAACTTCTACCGGCTGTTTCTCGCCAAAATTAGGAGTAACGGTAATGCTCGTCGCTGGAATTTCATTCCCATCTCGACCTTTAACGACCGGATGTTCTATCAAAGTAACGTCTCCTTCAAACGGCACACGGCCCTGGCGTTCATAGGAGCTTTCATTTACGATAATCGAATCTGTTCCATCCAAAAGGCCTAACGTTAACGTAAACGTTGCAGTGACCGTTTCTTTGTTTTCATCTGGCGTTGCTTCGACTGCCGACTTTTTAATTCCCCAGATATCATCCGTATATGTGACCTTGTCTTGAATGGTCGAACTGCTGGAATATGTTTTGGAATACTTTTTAAATTCCACGACATGATCAGGATCTGTTCGATCCAGAACAGTAAATTCCGTAGAGATCTTTGCATCAATGTTGCTAAAATCTAATGTTTCGCCAATAGCGCGTGATCCATTTCCTTCAATTTTCAAAGGAACCGCAATTGCCCCATTGCTTCCTGATTTCGCGTCGATCGAAGGATTCATCACCAAGGTCCATTTATTTCCTTCATGAAGAATTTCATCCACACTCTCAAGCTGTGAAGAATCCTCAATGATGCTCACTCCATCAGGCAACATAATCGTAATCTTCGTATGATCATACGTATCAAACAACGGTTCTTGTTGCGTACCATAATTATAGGTAGCTGCCGGCTGCAACGCCCATGATAAAGATAAATTGATCGTTGCGCCTGCTTTGATTTGTTCTGCTGCTGAATCACTATCCGCCCATGCAACAGTCAAACTTGCAGCGTTCAAAGTTCCGTTCTCTCCATAGTATTTTTCCGATTCTTGTTCCAACATTTGATTCGTACTTGTTGATACAGTATCCCCAGTATCGGAATACAAAGGAGAGGACACAATATTGAGCATCATCAACATACTCATAAATCCAACAATTATCTTTTTACCTATCTTCTTCATACTTTTCCTCCTTTGGCTAAGATATCTCTATTTAAAACAAATACAGATAAAATGATATTTTTGCACCCCTTCCTATTTAAAAATTATTAGCTTCATTTTTAGAGTTAAAATACACTGAAAAGTTGGAACACATTTCAAATATGAAAAATATATATTTTTCATAAATAATCAAAGCATTCCATAACAAGCATTTATTATGTTTTAAAATTTAAGCTTAAGACATATTAACTATCTATACTTCTATTTTAATGCTGTTCACATTTTTTGAGTACATTCTTTTTTGCAGTATTTTGGTTCTTTTTAAAATATGGAATAATGGGATGGTAAAAGTTAAATATATATGATAAAATCAGTATTTTTTCTTTATTTAGAGAAATGAGAGTCCTACATTTTCTTACACTTTTCCCCTAATTTCTATCAAAAAACAAATAAAAACTATTCGGTAAAACGAACACTTTTATTTATATGATAAAACCTAAAAAATAATTTTCGTACTGTGATTTTCATGATATATGGTATACTCTTACAGGAAATGATTTTTATGATCATCAATCACAGTCACTGGAGGATTAGTTTTATGAATATTTCTATGCATATCAAAGAGTTTTTCATCATAACAATTGGCATGCTCTTCGTATCATGTGCCGTTTATTTCTTTATGATTCCTAGCGGAATCATTGTCGGAAGCATTTCCGGACTTGCTATCGTTCTCTCTGCGGTATCTTCTTTATCGATAGCCTTCATCACATTCTTGTTTAATGGAATTCTCTTAATCATCGGCTTTTTATTTTTAGGAAAAGAGTTTGGTGCAAAAACGGTCTATACCTCACTTTTACTCCCTGCCTATTTATGGTTATTCGAAGCAATACTACCTTTATCCCATTCTTTGACAGGCAATAATGTCTACGATCTCGTTACTTATATTCTTTTGATTGCTTTTGGACAAGCTTTGTTATTTAATGTCAATGCATCAAGCGGAGGCTTGGACATCGTCGCAAAGATCATCCATAAATATACCCGAATGGATATTGGCAAGGCAGTAATGTTCGCCGGATTCATCACCGCTGCCTCTTCCATTTTTGTATACGATATCGGAATTCTGATTGTCTCATTGCTAGGAACTTATGCCAACGGCTTGGCAGTCGATTATTTTATTGATGGATTTCACCGTAAAAAACGGATTTGCATCATTTCTGAAGACCATCAGATGATACAATCTTATATCATGAATGAATTAAAGCGCGGAGTCACTATCTATCAAGCGATTGGCGGTTATAATCAACACCAACATATCGAATTGGTTACGATCTTAAATATCAATGAATACAAACAATTTATCGCATGGATGCATGCATCCCAAGTACAAGCATTTATCACTGTTTATACAGTCAATGAGGTCATTGGTACCTGGAATGCAAAAACAAAGAAAAAAAACATGCCGTTTAAACAAAATACTTCCATCCAATAATATCGCTGTTGTTCGTTTTTATCCGATAGATAGTTTTCTGATTCACTTTACATTTCTTATGTGCGTATTTTAATGACAATACGCTTTTTTATCTATTATAGCTTTCATAGTTCATAAAAAAATAGAGGAAATTCCTCTATGAAGATCAGTGAAAATGGAGACATACTCTTTAAAAAGAATACACGATCTACAATCATAAAATAAAAGTTGGAACCCCATGTTTTCATAATGAAGACATGGGGTTTTGTCAACAGTTTACCTAGATGTTATATATACCGCTTGATCGTCAATCTTGAACCAATTGAAACACTTCTTGTGGCTGGTTACAGATCGGACATTGTTTGGGTGGACATTCTCCTTCATGGACATAACCGCACACGCTACAGACCCATCTTTTCACTTCATTTCCTGCTATACGGGTCAACAATTTTCGTGCGATTTCTACCGGAAAATCTGCACTTGGCGGATCTTCAAGAAAACCTTCCAGCAACTTACAAACTGCTTCGCTTTGCGGTAACATATAGCCTGCTTCACGCATCAAGTCTTCACCGATCAATCGCTGTGATCGTTCAACAGCTTTTAACAATCGATACAAACCTTCCTGTTTTGTCGTCTCGCTTGACATTGCCGCCATTTTTTCTCCATTCGCCTTGCTTTGGGCCATCTCTTGAAGTACGGCTTTTACTTCCTTTGTCTTCTCCTGTTGTGGAGGATAGCTTAACGGAACCATACTGATGGCACCACTAGGACAGGCTTGAGCACACATTCCACAGCCAATACACTTTTCCGTATCAATGATGCTGTTTTCCGTATCAGTCGCCCCACTTGGACAAACATAGAGACATAGACAATCTTTGGTACAAAGACGTATCGTCCGCACTGCGACCATCTTCACCGTTTCTTTCATTATGATGACCTCCCTTCCATTTTTTCAAATTTCCAATCTGGCACTTTACAAACAGGACATAACGCTGGTGCTTGATCACCGACGTAAACAAAACCGCATACACTGCATACCCACACGTTCGTATCCTTTACCATGTTTTCTCCTTCATTTGCATAGCGATCTAGCAAAGAGGCCAGCATCCGCGTTACTTTTTCTCCCCAAACACATACCCGTGCCGCGCCGCGATCTTGTTGTGCATCGACGACAGCGCGTGTGTTTGCATATTCTCTTATATCTTTACGAAGAGCATCTGCCAAGTTTTCAAGATCAGCATCTGCAACCCGAGGAACCTTCGCTGTAAAATAATCTGCCAGCTGCTGAAACAGCTTTTCTTCTTCCTCTTTATATTGTTTTTGTGCACCACGAGCTAGATTGGAACATAAGGCAGCAAGCTGTCCTGAAGACAATTCCTGCTCTTTCCATTCAATGTTGGTTTGTATCAATTCCTCATCACGTAGTTCCTGATTGCTCTCCGCTTCAAAAAAAGCTTTGGACGCCCCGCATAACGGGCAAATCCAATCTGGGGCAAGATTATTAAACGCTATGCCTTCTTTTTCTTCATCATAGATATATCCACAGATCTGACATACATATTTCATTCATTTTTCCCCTCTCTTCTAATCCTACCTGCTAGTACCATCCTTTATCATCCTTCATTAATCAAAATTTCGATAGTAGATGATTCCACCAATGTTGGTCACATTTACATAACCCATACCTTTTAATCGACTTACTGCCGTCTCGCTTCTTGCCCCACTACGGCAATAGACGAAGATCGGCACTTCACGATCGTAAAAGATGTTTGGTGCTTCTTCAATTCTCGCTAATGGCAGATTGACGCTTTGTTCGATATGCCCCTGCGCGTATTCTTCTTCCGTCCGTACATCCAACAGCAGTGCCGGTTTCGTATTGTGATACAATGCCATACCCGCATTGATGTCTGGACGTTTTCTAAATGGAAACATGTTCACATCTCCTCTCTATCTGCATTTCACATTACCTTAGCTGTCGTTGACTGAATCTTTCTACAAAAAGTATAACAAAAATCTATTTTAGATTCTGTGACTGTGTCACATTTCTACTGTCCTTTTGCAATTTTTCTTAGTGCTTCTACATCTTTTATTACAATCTCTCCTCGATTGATTTCGATCCATCCTGCTTTTACAAATACCTTAAGCATTCTCGCAACGACTTCCCTTGCGGAATTCACTTCTTTCGCTAAGGCTTCTTGTGTCATCTTGATCGTTTTATTTCCTGCTTTGTCATAAATCGATAAGAGAAGACGCGCCATGCGTTCATCAAAATGAGAGAAGAGGATCTGTTGCATGACCCGTATGGTTGCGGCTAATCGTTTTGTAGAAAGCTCAAAGGCAAAACAGCGAACATACAGGTTTTTTTCAATCAACTGTTGAAAGCAATCCGCATGCAACGCAAGCAGTTTTGTGTCTTTTTCTGCTGTTAAAAATACATCGAATGCTAATTCTCCTACAATGCAAGATGCAGATAAGATGCAGCTTTCTTCATCATCTATATGAAACAGCGTGATATCACGGCCTTGTGCAGATGCCAACGAAACGCGAATTGCTCCTTCAAGTACATAGATCATCCCAAAACAGGCATCGGAAAAGCATTGGATATTTGTATCTTTACGATAAAAACGTTCTGACGTATTTTGTTGAATCATATTTTTCTCTATACGATCTAAGGCATCCCAAAAAGGGAGCTGCTTTAAAGAATCCTCTGTTTGCATACATTTCACACCTCATTATCTGTCACTTTGCAAAGGGAAAACGATCCCTATACTTAATTAAATTGTAACATGCTTTCTTCTCCTCTCTCCATTCTTCTATTGTAAATTCGCTCTAAGATGAAGAATCCTTCATTTCATCAGTTTGATTTTTCGTGAATTTATTGACGAACGTCCATAATGAGCGTATAATCACATTGCAATAAACCAATAGCGGGGAGGTCGTAAACGATCTGAGAGGAAGCAATGATGCTTCGACCCATTGAACCTGTCGGGTAATGCCGTCGTAGGAATCATATTTGTCAGCAGTGACCGTGTCATATACAAATATGATGCGGTTTTCTTTTTATAAAGGAGGGGATCATCATGCAGAAAAAAGAATTATGGATGCCTGTGGCGGTCGCTTTGCTTGTTTTGTTGTGTTGGGAAGGGTGTGTGCGCCTGTTCCATATTCCCCTGTATCTATTGCCTGCGCCAAGTGATATCATCATCGCTTTGATTGAAAACTATGATGTTCTGTATTCGCATTCCATCATCACGTTGATCGAAGCGATTGCCGGATTGATCATCGCACTTGTGCTCGCAATATTCACAGCGATCCTTATGGACCTCTCTAAAACATTTCGAAACAGTATTTACCCTCACCTCGTTGTCACGCAAACAGTGCCAGTGATGGTATTAGCGCCTTTATTCAGCATTTGGCTTGGCTTTGGAATGGCTCCAAAAATTATGATCGTTATCTTCATGTGTTATTTTCCGATCACCGTTTCATTTGCCGATGGATTATCCCAAGTCAGCCCGAAACAAATCAATTTATTGAAGAGCTTTCAAGCTACCACGTTGCAGATTTATACGATGGTAAAGATACCCTCTGCCCTGATTTCTTTATTTTCCGGCTTAAAAGTAGCTGCCACCTATTGTATCGGCGGAGCGATCGTCGGCGAATGGATCTCCTCATCGGCAGGGCTTGGCTATTATATGTTACGTGTAAAAAACGGATATATGCTGGATAAAGTATTTGCGACCGTCATCGTCGTTATCGTCTTAAGTTTATTGATGAATGCCTGTGTAGATCTTGCAAAAAAGCGGTTCTGTCCACACGGCATCAAAAAATAAGGAGGAAGAAACATGAAAAAGTTTATTTCAGGAATGCTCGCTGCAGCTTGTCTGCTTTGTATGAGCGGATGCGGAAATACGGATAACACCGCAACAGAAAACAAAGAGGTCACACTGGTCTTAGATTATGTTCCAAACACCAATCACACGGGAATCTATGTTGCGCAGAACCTTGGCTATTTTGAAGAAGAAGGATTAACGGTCAATATCATCGAACCGGGTGACAACAACACTTCCGCAGCATTGGTGGCAGCTGGCAAAGGTGAATTTGGTGTCAGCTATCAAGAAGATGTCACCTATGCTTTGACCGCACAAGATCCTATGCCAATTAAAGCAATCGCTGCAGTCATCCAGCACAACACTTCCGGTTTCGTATCTTTAAAAGATTCTGGCATCACTTCGCCAAAAGATTTTGAAGGAAAGGTCTATGCAGGGTGGCAATCCTTAAGTGAGGAAGCAGTGATCAAAGCCGTAATGAAAAAAGCGGATGCAGACTTCAGCAAACTGACCATGGCTGGTGCCGATGGAAGCGGCTTATCTCAGCTGAACAGCGGTGTCGATATTCTTTGGGAATACAAAGGATGGGCTATTACCAAAGCGGAAATGGATGGTATGGAATTCAACTATATGCCGCTAAATACGCTGGATGAACGATTGGATTATTATACGCCAGTGATCATCACCAGTGACGATATGATCGAAAATGATCCACAAACGGTACAAAAATTCATGAATGCTGTCAAAAAAGGTTATGAATATGCAATTGAGCATCCAGAAGAATCTGCTGAAATTCTTCACGAATACATTCCAGAATACGATCTTGAGTTCTTAAAAGAAAGTCAGGCTTATCTTTCTGCCGAATATGCAAAGGATGCGGATAGCTGGGGAATCATGAAAGACAGCGTATGGGATGGCTATACGGATTTCATGTATGAAAACGGTCTGATCGATCAAAAGATTTCCGCCGATGAACAATATACGAACCAATTTGTAGAATGATACAGGAGCTTTTATGAAACTTAAACTGCAAGAGATCTCGAAATCATTTTCAGATAAACAAGTTCTCTCTCATGTTTCTATGGATATTCAAGAGGGAGAATTCATCAGCATCTTAGGCCCTAGCGGATGTGGAAAAAGTACGATCTTAAACATCCTCACCGGTATTTTAAAACAAGACAGCGGTACGATCTATCTAGATGATCAAAAGATCATCGACCCAGGCGAACACTTTGCCTACATGCCGCAGGAAGATCTGTTATTGCCTTGGAAAGATATCTTGGATAACGTCTGTCTGTATGGGATCCTTCATAAAGAAAAAAAACAGGCAAAAGAAAGAGCCCTTGCCCTGATGTCTACATTTGGTTTACAAGGGTATGAACATGCCTATCCGGATGAACTTTCCGGCGGGATGCGGCAGCGAGCAGCATTCCTGCGTACCGCATTAAGCAAAGCGGATATCTTATTGCTGGATGAACCGTTCGCAGCACTGGATGTCATCACAAGAAACGATATGCAGGATTGGCTTTCACAGATGAAAAGCCAACTACATAAAACGGTTCTTCTGGTGACGCATGACATTGATGAGGCAATCTATCTCTCCGATCGAATCTTCATCCTGAAGGGACATCCCGCATCCATTCAACAAGTGATCCAAATTGAAGCAAGTGCGCGTTCAAGAGAATGGCTGTATACGCAAAGTGAGCAACGTATGCAGATCCATCAATATCTCAAGGAGTGATCCAATGTATTCAGATGCACATGTCCATTTAGATAAACGCATGAAAGAACTGCTAAAGGATGAATCAATCGAAGCCATTATAAGCTGTTCGACTCCAAAGCAGTGCGAAGAGGCAATGGCCTTCGTTAAGCAGCATCCACAGAAGCGAATGTCTTGTGGGATCCATCCTTGGCAAGCAGATGCAATCAGCTGGGAAGAGATGCTGCCATGGTTAGAAAAATCCAGGATCATTGGAGAAATTGGCATGGACTGCGTCTGGTGCGATTGTGATCTGCAATTGCAAAAAAACATCTTTGAACGCCAATTAGCCTATGCCCATCACGTTCAAAAACCGGTCGTTCTCCACACCAAAGGGATGGAAAAAGAAATCTTGGAACAGATCAAACGCTATCCAAACAAATACCAAGTCCATTGGTATTCTTGTGATGAATATATTGAAGCATATCGCTCTCTCGACTGTTATTTCAGCATCGGTCCTTTTCCATCGATCGATCCAAACGTACGGAAGGTCGTAGAAATGATTCCCTTAGACCATCTGATGATCGAAACAGATGGTATCTCTGCCATTGAATGGGCGATGGGTCATCCACTAGAAAATGATGCCTATCTCTCTTCTCTACAGCGTATTGCTGAGGAGATCGCAACGATCAAACATAGAGAACCTAATGAGATCTTGAAGATCGCAAAGCACAATTTATTGCAGTTTATCTCTTAATATATATTAAAAAAATGCGAATTCCAATGAACTCGCATTTTTCTTTTCTAGCGATAGAGTACCTGTTCAATAAGATCGTTTAACCGTTTTCCTAACTCAATACAAACATCAGATATCTGGCCACAAACACGACAAATGCCAACAATACTCCAATTTCAGAAAAAATCTTATAATCAATTCTGCCTTTTTTTGCTGTCATGTAGATGCTTAATACACCAAAGATCGGCCATAGGTAACTTATGATCATCAATAGTATACAAATACTTTTATTTTTGATTGAGCTGACCATCCAATTATTCCATATATTCTGCAACTTCATCACCCGCTTTAACTATACAATTTTCAGCTGATAAGCTGACTGTATTCCCGTTTGTTAATAACACCATTGTTACAGGATCATAGCCTTTTTCCTGAATGAATTTGGAATCAACTTTTACCAGCAGATCACCTTTTTTTACGATGTCTCCTTCTTTAACTGCAACATGAAACCCTTCGCCATGCATATTTACCGTATCAATACCGATATGGATAATAACATCTGAAGCATCTGCTTTAATTCCGATTGCATGTCCTGTCGGAAAACAAGTGGCAACCTCCCCATTGATTGGTGCTACAACCTGATTTCCCTCAAATTTTACAGCATATCCAGTTCCAATAGAACCACTGGAAAACGCTTCATCTTCCACTTGCGCTAATGGGATTACTTTCCCATCTACCGGTGAGACCAATGTTTTTTTACTTTCTTTCTTGAACAAGTTCCACATATCAATTTCCTCCTATTTTAATTCCGGCCAATAATCTTTATTTGCCTCGATCATTTCATCTAAGATTGCTTTTGCTTGTGTCGATGATTTTACCGTTTTATTCAATGCGAAGCCCTGCAATACCTTCTTATAAGAGTTTTCGATTGCTCCTTCCACCAAGCATTTTTCTGATGCATATTGTTGTTCCAACAAACCTTTATAGAACGTTGGAATATGTCCAACTGCCACTTTTTCGATACCGTTAGGTGAAACATAACAAGGGATTTCCACCATTGCATCATCCGGAAGATCAGCGATTGCGCCTTCATTCTTAACGATCAATAAGTAACGTCCTCCGTTTTCTCTACATAAAGACTCTGCCAGATCGACGATAAATGTTCCATGCGCACCAACAACGAACATGTTCTCTTCAAATTCTCCCGTCTTCTTGTAGTGAGCAATTGCATCAAACAACGTTTTTTCACGTCCATCGATAACTTCATTCGCACGCGTATAATTTGGATCTGCATCATCTACGATATCCTGACTTAACAGATAGTATTGTAGATAGGTATTTGGAAGATAATCTGGGAATCTCTCCATCATCGGTTTTACATTTCCATACGTATGAACCCAAGAAGGCTCCCAATGCTGTTCATCCGGTGTTTCACACAGATAACCGCTGTTGATCGCATGTTGTCTCAACTCTTCAAAACGGCTCTCTCCTTTAACGAGAATATCTGTAAACCAGCCAAAGTGATTTAAACCAAAGTAATATGGCTTGATATCATGTGGATCACAGTGCAGGATGTCCGCAAAACTGTTTATGATTGCAACTGGCATATCACAGATATTGATAATACGAGCATTTGGTCGAAGTTTCTTTAGTGCCAAAGCAACGATTGCTGCCGGATTTGAATAGTTCAAAATCCAATGCTTTGGATTTGCATATTGTTCCACATAATCTAAGATTTCAACCATAGGATAGATCGTACGAAGTCCATAAGCCAGTCCTCCGCAACCACAAGTTTCCTGACCAACTGCACCGTGTTTTAAAGCGATCTTTTCATCCTTTTCACGCATTGCATATTTTCCAACACGAATCTGAGCGAAGATGAAATCTGAATTAGAGAATGCTTCTTTCGGATCTGTTGTCGTAAAGAATTTACATTCTGGACAATTTTCTTTCACTACTTCTTTTACGATGATCGCTACATCATCTTGTCTTTCTGCATCAATATCATAAGCGCGAATTTCTTTTACCGGGAATGTTTCTTTCTTTGATAAGATTGCTTTCACAACTCCTGGTGTATAGGTACTTCCACCACCGACGATCGTAATAATTTTTGCTTCCATATTTTATCCTACCCTTCTATTTTCAGCTGATTTGCTTCCATATAATCTTCTAAAGCTTTGCGATATTTATTTACGTTTGTTCCATAGATGATCTGAATCTCATTGCCTCTTTTTACAACACCACGTGATCCAGTCTCTTTTAAAGCTGCTTCATCTACTTTTTCCAAAGCATTTACATTGATTCTCAGTCTGGTAAAACAGTTATCGATCGTATTCATATTTGCCACACCGCCGATTGCTTCATAGATCTTTTTACCAAGATCGTTCACTGTTTCTTTTGACTCAACTTTCTTGCTCTCATATTCTTTCTTTGTAATCAATTTGACATCGTCTGAATCATCTCTTCCTGGAATCTTAACATCAAATTTCGTAATGAACCATTTAAATACGAAATAGTATACCGCCATCTGTACCAATCCCAGCAAAATGAAGAATGGCCATCCGGTTTTTTCAATTCCTGCAGGTACGTTATAGAGCAATGTTTCAAAGATACCGCCTGCTGTACAACATGTGACTTGGAAGAAGTATAATAGATAGAAGAAAATACCAGTCAACAAAGAGTGAATGACAAATAAGATCGGTGAAACAAACAGGAATGTAAATTCAATTGGTTCTGTGATTGCTGCCAAGCAAGAACTCAAGATTGCCGGAATATAGATCGCTTTCGCTTTTTTACGCATCGCTGGTTTTGCACAGCTCAACATTGCCAAACCAGCACCTGATAAACCGAAGATCTTACACAGCGTTACGTTATTGAAGATTGTTACTAAAGATAGTTTTACAGTTCCAGGATCACTTAACTGTGCTAACGCAATTGCCCATGATCCAACATATGTTTCGCCAGCAACCTGCGCTACGCCACCTAAATCCGTATACCAAATAGCACTTCCCAATAAGTGATGCAGACCTGTAGGAATCAGTAAACGCTCTAAGAAACCAAACGTGAAGTATCCAACTCCACCAGATGTAGAGATAAAAGTTGCCACTGAAGTGATTAACCCCTGTACCGGAGGCCAGATATATACAAATACGATCGATAATGCTAACATGACTGGAATGCAGATCAAGAAGACGAATTTTGTACCACCATAAACAGATAATACTTCACCGAGATCTTTATCACAGTATTTATTATGCAGGACACCAACGATGACACCAATGACGATTCCCAGGAAAACACCCATATCTACGATTTGGAAGCCAAGCATCATATTTTGTCCGTTACCTGTAGCTTCATGCAATAAGCCGGTCTGTGTTAAGAAGGCATTTTGTGAAGCACAGAAGATAAATAAGCAGAGAAAGGAAATCAGAGCAGCATGCTCTTTTTTCTTTTTCGCTAAACCAAACGCAACACCAATCGCAAAAATTGGTCCTAAGTTGTTAAAGACAGACATCAATCCATTGTACAATACCTTAAATAAGATCTGTAATGGTTCAGCGCCTAAAAATGGTAAAGCATTTACAATTGTTTGGTTTGTTATAAAATTACAGATAACCAATATCAAACCAATAGCCGGTAAATACAAAACAGGTACAACAATCGCTTTAGAAAATGTTTGCATTGTTGACACTACTTTGTCTTTCATAAAACATCCTCCTTTAAAAAAGACCAAAAGTCATTGTAAGCATGCCTTTCCTTTTTAATGCTTACAACACATTTGGTCTTGCCTGGTCGAGCCAGTAACAATCCTAACTTGTAATTTTATGAATGTGTATCATCAAATACCATTTTTCCTGTTCAGATAATTCATAAGAGAAAGAACTTTCAATAAACTCTGCGATTTTTTCAACACAACGATAGATATCTGGATATTTCCGGATCATCAGATCATATAATTCTAGATCATTCTCCATGTCGTTTTGAACTTCTTTATCAAAGACTCGTTGCGCTAAAAACTTCAAATGCGTCATCAACCGTATATAATCTAAAGAATCTTCATCCATATAGAGAGATAACGAGTGTTGGATCACTTCCATGCAACCGTTTACTAGCTGCAGTGTTTCCAATACTGCCTGATCATCATATTTCTTTATCCCATTTAGAATATGCAAAGCAATATAGCCAGCTTCATCATTTGGCAAAACAACGTTTAACTCTCTTCTGATGATGCCGATTCCAATCAGACCGATCTCATACTCGCTGGCATAGAGGGTTTTGATTTCTGGCAACACCAGGTTCGGCAATTCGATATTGTTCTGCATTCGTTCAATTGCAAATACGATATGATCTGTCAATGTAATAATGATCTGCGGTTTTAAGTTTACTTTTAATCTTCTTTGCGCTATATCCATGATTTCCTGTGAAATCTTGAAATACATCTCTGGCGTTCTTATGAAAAACTGATATAAAGCATTTTTTTCATTTCCTTGATAATAATACCTTTTTTCGATTTTACTTGGATCGACCTCATCCCCTACCTTTTTCTTAAAGCCTATACCTGAACCTGTTAATATGAGATCTTCTCCGTTGGAGGAAACGGTGGCCACCGCATTATTGTTAAATATTTTTAATATTTTCATGTCTATCCCTCCAACAATAAAAAAAGGCCCATCATCAATGCATCCTTCACATTGATTTTTATGGGTCTTGCCTGATCTCAGCTCAGTAACAATCCAAGTACATTTTTATTCTAATCAAGTAAGCGGTTTCTGTCAACATCTTTTTTTAATTTTTCTTCAGAGAATAGTAAACTTTCCCTTTCAGACATAAAACTCTTCCATCGTATCTAAACAGATACAAGCAAGTTTTCCTCCCTCTTTTTCATAACAGGCTCCACAGTCGATATGGATCGTCTGTCCGCGATGAAGAATCTTTGCCTCTTTATTGAAAGATAATGTTGGTGTATGACCAACGATCAAATACGTATGATCATCCGCAAATGCGATCGAATCATTTGTTGGTCTATCAAAGATCAACTCCTCTAATGTATAGTCTTCCAGCTCTTTATCCTTGTGATAATTCTGTAATCCCGCATGCACAAGGATAAATCTCTTCTGATTGCACGTAACGATTTCAAACGGCAAAAATTCTCCTAAATATTCTAAGACAGCTGTCTTATCCTCTACACTCAAATTTTTAAATTCAGTACAGGTTGTATCCCCGCCATTTAAGATCCAATCTCCCCATAAATAACCTTTCTCTCTTTCAAATTCCCTTAAATTTTCCTCTCGCAATTCATCATTAAAAAAGCTGAGCAGAGAGAGTGCCATATAATCATGATTCCCAATCAATGCGATGACATTTGGTCGATACATCATATCCAATAACACTTCCATCGGCTGAGGTCCTCGGTCAACAACATCTCCCAGCACATAGAGTACATCTTGATCACTAAAATGGATGGTCTCCAGCATTTTTTTATACTTTTGATACATCCCATGAATATCAGCCATTACATAAATCACTTAAATCCCTCCCTGATTCAGATAGAAAAAATAAGCATTGGACAAAATGAAAGATAAACAGCCAAACAACTCTATTTTTAGAACAAAAAACAGATGAGATCAAAGATGGTTCACTGAATTTCATCTGCTTACTTGCTATTCATGCTGTTACACAAATCTTACTTTTTCATTCTGATAACCACGATGCATTCGAAGATGCACATGATAAACGAAAAAGCAGCCAAAAGGTAATGTAAATACAATACGATTCCTTCATATTGTTCCTGATAGGCATTTAAAATCAATAAAACACCTAATAAGAGGAACAAGATCAATTTGATCAAGACTTTCTTAAATCCTGCCTGACTTTCCGCATCAAAGCGGCTCACCTTTTTTTCCGGTATAAAATTGCGATATTGCGTTAAACGACTTAAAAATCTACGGAATTTAAATTCCATAAAAGCATAGATCGCCAATCCGAGCAAAACGCACCCCCACAGTGGAATGGAGAAAGCATAGATCAATACCATTGCGGAAAAACTCAAAAAGAAACGCATGCTATAAAGCTGATAAGTCTTCTCCACATCTTTTAATAAATATGCTTTTTTTGTAAAACGATCATAGTATACCGGTCGCTCCCGTTGATCATAATATACATTCATGCCACTTGCACTTACCGTTTTACTATGACTTTTCAAACGCGCCGCGTTCTTATTTTTCATATTTGCCATATTGATTCTCCTCTTCTTCTATTCTACCACGTGACGATCTCTTCTTGTTCTTCCGGCTGTTGTTTCTTGCTATCTTCGTTAAATTCATAGAGAGGCGTCAACCAACCGGAATCTTCCGGTTTATGATTTCCTTCTAATTTCTCTCCATACTCCTTTAAAAAATCCAATTTTGTGAGCTTTTCACCTACTGCATTCGCACGATAGATGCGAGGTGCTTTTCCAATCTGCATAAAAAGGGTATTGATCATCATATAATCGGCACGGTGTTCTTTCTTTGTAAAGAACTCAATCTCATCCAATAACATACGACAGAACTGCTTTACTGTTCCCTGATCGATGTTATTACGGAAGATAATAAATGGTATCTTATCATTCGTTACCTTTAACGGCTGTGAAAAGGTAAACTTATTGATGACATTCGTATAACACTCTTCTGCGATTTGTTTCATATAGGTTGGATACTCCGGATTTGACTTTGTCAATTCCTCATCTGCTATGATTCGAAAAAACAACGTTGGATGCACCGTACAATGTTTATATAATGTTCCCGTCAAGTTGGTAGCATAGAGCACGGGGTATTTTTTATCTTTCATCGAAAACCTCCATTGATCCGTATGTTAGGTTTATTATACATGATTTACTAATGAAATAAAAGGAATCACGTGCCTTAGCACATGATTCCTCAACTGAACCAAGAAAACGCTTGTCCTTATTCAGGCATTGTAACGGTAATGCCGTTATCAGCTAACTGATCAACAACGTTCTGCAATGCGTCGAGTGCATCTTGACCTGTCTTTTCAGCAGCTTTAGGTGCATAGTCATACCACTTAAGAAGCGGATTGTAACCACCAGGAATGCTGTTTCCATCTGCATCCAATGCAAAAGAGTTACCTGTCCAGATACCCAAAGCACATCCTATGATACCTGTAACCAGGATCAATACGATACATTTGATTGGAGTCCATCCCTTTTTGATCAATGCATACAGACCGCAAGTGATCAGTAATGGGATCAACTTAGGCAGGATACCATCCAACAGATCCTGTACGATGATTTCTGGATCAGCAATAGCGATACGGATCGTTGTGCTACCATAGTTAGCAATCAAAGCACCTACTGTGAAAATACCCAGGATACTAGCAGCACGAGTAAATTCTTTTGCATTTGAAGTCAGCAGGCTTACAGCAGAAACACCTAAGTTGTAAGACCAGTGCATCAGGAAATAACGAACAGCAAACTGTACGATGTTGAAGATTACCAGGAACAATACAGCACCTAACAGAGAAGCCTGCTGTAAAGCCATGTTCGCAGTAATACCACCAACGATTGGTACTAATGTCAACCAGAACAATGCATCACCGATACCACCTAATGGACCAGCAGCAGAGATACGTACGGAACGAATTGTCTTAGTATCTGCTTTGTTCTGCTCTAAAGAAAGAACGATACCCATAACAAATGTTACCAAGAATGGGTGCGTGTTCAAGAAGTCCAAGTTGTGAGCCATAGAAGCTTTTAAGTCTTCTTTGTTCGTATGGATCTTCTGCAGACCTGGAAGGATACCCCACAACCAACCTGCAGCCTGCATTCTTTCATAGTTGAAAGAAGCCTGCAGGAAGCAAGACATCCAAACCATTTTATTTAATGTTTTCTTATCCAGCTTTGGAGCTGGTGTTAAATCTTGATAACGTTCAGGAATATTATATGCCATCAGAAACACCTCCTGCATTCATACCAGCATTTGCTTTGATTTTTGTGTTTGTCTGGTAGTCGTACAATGCGATAGCCAAACCTACCATTGCACACATCAACAAAGTAGCACCTGACATACCAGGAACTGCTGCGCACACGTTCGCCATAACGAAACCTGCAAGCAGGAATCCCCACATTTCGCCAGACATCATAACCTTCATCAGGATAGCGAATCCGACGAACTTCATAGCACCACCAGCTGCATCCAAACCAGCCATCAACCAAGACCACTGGAATGAGAAATCACGAAGAGTTTCACCTAATACAGAAGCTCCGTAGACACCAGCAACTGCTAACACACCAAACAGAATACCCAGGATAGCCATTTCAGTATAGTTAACCATTGCAATTCCTCTAGGATTTGCTTCTTCAGCTGCTTTATCAGCCTTAGCCATCAGACCAGACATGATCGTGAATGTCAACGTTACTGCATACTGTCCAAATACTGCAAACGGAATAGCCAAACCTACAGCAACACCAACACCATCAGCCGTTGGCTGCAGACCCATAGAAATAGCAAATGAAGCAGTCATGATCGTTCCCATGATTGCGTTCGGAGGCTGAGCTCCTCCGATTGGCATACTACCAATCTGTACGAGCTGATAAGCTCCTCCTACTACGATACCAAGTTCCAAATTTCCTAAGATCGCTCCGATGATCGGTCCCAGTACAACTGGTTGATACAGAGATTCCAAGAAACTGAACTGGTCAATACCCATAATGAAGGCTACAACGAAAATCAAAATAGCCTGGATAACAGAAATTTCCATTATGTGTTTCTCCTTTCAATCTTCTCTTTTTTTACTTAAATAATTTTTCAATGTTTTCTGGCGCAGTATCTGGAACACGCTGAATCTCTAATTCAACGCCCATATCTCTTAATTTCTTGAAAGCTTCCACATCCGCGTCATCAACAGCAACTGTAGTAGCTACCTGGCGTTTTCCATCTGCCATATGCATGTTTCCAATATTTACTTTTTTAATTGGAACGCCGCCTTCTACAAGCTTCAATACATCTTGTGGATTTTCACAGATGATGAAAATCTTCTGAGCAGGGCTAGCTTTACCGATAATGTCGATCGTCTTCTGAATTGAGAAGAAACGAGTCTGCGCATATGCAGGGGCTGCCATGTTCATTAAACTTTGACGGAATTCATCTTGTGATACAGCGTCGTTCGCAACGAGCAGCAAATTGGCACCTAATACACCAGACCACTGAGTTGCAACCTGACCATGAATTAAACGATTGTCAATTCGAGTCAATAAAATGTTTGGCATTTTCTCTCTCCTTTCCGTTTATGATAGCGTTTTCTTTATACGGAAATCCTATCTTCTTTAATTATACATTTTTTTCTCCAGAGTACTTTATACATTTTAAAAAAATATTTATACTTTTTAATAGTTAACACATGAACCCTTACTAATTTCGTTAAAAATTTTGTGTGAAATCCACTATAATTTCACATATTTCATCCAAAATTGCATTTTTTAGCCAAAAACCCACATTTTTCCTCTCTTTTTAGTGTCACTGAGATTTTCTTTCCAAAACTGTCAAGTAAAGCACTTACATTTGTCAAATGTAGAAAAAAATAAGATATTTTTATTTATTTCTTCCAATTTTACTGTTTTTTTATCTAAAATTGCCTTGATTACAACTGTGTTCCTGTCCTCTGTTCTCATCTTATTCTGCCATATCAGTAAAAAAGCACCTCTTTTGAAGTGCTTTTTTCTGACTGATATCTTTTTGTATTACTGCATCTGTGCAATAATTTGACGAATATTTTCTTCATAAGGCGTATTGGCACAATGTTCCAATGCCGGTTTAAAATATTTCATCATATTTTTCTTATCCTTTAAATAGGAATACTGAAGACCGATTAAATACTCAAATGTTCCAACGATGATCTTACGATCTTCCGGAAGTGATGAAGTCCCATCCCACAAAGCATTCAGCTTTGCTTTGACCTCATCGATATACTTGCTCTCTTTTTTCAAAAGAATGCTGTATTGGATCTCGAGATCATGACAAGCAGCATCGCCACCATTCAAACGTACGAAATCGATCATATCCCGTGCTTTTTTTACGCGGCCTTGTTCCAGATAATAATAAAAACCACGTGATCCTAAAGCAATCTTATTCTTT
Source organism: uncultured Merdibacter sp. (assembly GCA_965151435.1). Classification (GTDB taxonomy): domain Bacteria; phylum Bacillota_I; class Bacilli_A; order Erysipelotrichales; family Erysipelotrichaceae; genus Merdibacter. The sequence continues at coordinate 39,334 of CBCTZR010000004.1, forward strand.
TCTTTTACCCGCATCTTCTTCATCATGGCGAACTGTTCCTCGATATCCTCGCGTCGATTCTGTGTCATATAGCCGGACAGGCGCATATTCTCACGATCGAATGCAGAATACGACAGCTTACATATCAACGAATCGATACTGTGATAATATTTTTCGAAATCTTCCTCGCGCAATGCTTTAACAATGCGATGCCATGACCATTTGCGCATGAGGATCGGAATCAAGATCAGCAGCGCAATCACTACGATAACCGTTATAATTTTTTCCACTTTTATCACCTATTCTTTATACCATTTCTTTCTCACTTGCATTTCATTATAAACTAAAAAGAGTTGTTTGTACAAATGAATTCTCTGTTTTCCACAGATTGATTGTGCAGCGATTGATTGTGCATTGTTCCCTTCTATAAAAAAACCACGAACATAAACACAAGTCCAACTGCTCCTGTGTTTATGTTTGTGGAATATTAAAACTTCTTATTTTTACAGTTCTTCTCCGTTGGTAGCGATCACCTGTTGATACCAGTCAAAGCTATCTTTCTTATATCTCTTATAAGATCCGCTGCCGTCGTTGTTTCTATCTACATAGATGAAACCCTATCGTTTTTTCATTTCTCCGGTTGTGAACGAAATTGGATCGATGCATCCCCATACCGTATAACCGATGCATTCACAGCCATCTTCTTCAATCGCTTTCTTCATTTCTTTAATATGTGCACTTAAGAATTTGATACGATTTTCATCGTGAATCTGACCGTTTTCGAATTGGTCCGCATATCCAAATCCATTTTCTACGATAAACATCGGAATTTCATAACGATCCTGATAAACGTTCATGATATAGCGAAGCCCTTTCGGATCAATCGCCCATCCCCAATCTGTCGTTTCTAAATATTGGTTATTGACTGCATAGTTACCTTGCAATTCATCCCCCAATTTATCTGCATTCGTATCGGCAGAAACAGTGTTGCTCATATAATACGTAAATCCTAGATAATCCACCGTTCCTTTTTCTATGATATCAAGATCAGCCTTTGTGATATCAAAATGATATCCTTTATTTTCCCATTCGTTTAACAAATACTTTGGATAATGCCCACGAATCTGTACATCCGTAAACATCAACAACTTTCGATCTTCCTTTTGTGCTAACAAGATATCTTCTGGATTAGCCGTATTTGGATAATTTGGCGTTGCCGCAACACAGCAACCCATTTGGATATCATTATTGAGATCATGCGCATACTGTGTCACAAGCGCACTCGCTACAAACTGATAGTGCACTGCTTGATAAATTGTATGAAGACGATCTTCTCCTTCTTGGAAGATAATGCCAGAATTCGTAAATGCATACAGATTATTTTCTACAAGCATTTGATTGTTAATTTCATTAAACGTCATCCAGTATTTTACTTTCTGCTGATAACGATCCAACACTACTTTACAAAACCGATAGAAAAACTCTATCATTTTTCTATTTCTCCAGCCACCATACGTTTTTACTAGATGATAAAGAATTTCAAAATGAGAAAGCGTGATAACCGGCTCCATTCCGTTTTTGATCATACAGTCAAATAAGTTATCATAAAATTTCAATCCAGCTTCATTCGGTGTTTCCTCATCTCCGTTTGGAAAGATACGAGACCATGCGATGCTTGTACGTAAGCATTTAAAACCCATCTCGCCAAACATCTGGATATCCTGTTCATAATTTTCATAAAATCGAATTCCCTCATGATTTGGATAAAACTCATTTGGCAATACGCCATCCGTTATTTTACGAGGAGTATGCACATCTCCCGCTGTCAAAACGTCTGCGATACTAAGTCCTTTCCCGTCAACATCATATGCGCCTTCCACTTGATGGGCCGCGACTGCGCCACCCCATAAAAAACCTTTTTTCATTTGCTGTTTCCTTTCTGTCAGTGCAGAACTTCCAATGCGATTTCCCTGTAGCTGAGCAGGAGGAACAATGAAAAAACTGTTTATGAAAAAAAACTATAAACGTCTCTTTCTTCTTGTATTTCTGATCTTATGCTTGGTAATAGGAATTATTTCGCTGAATCAAGAAAGTTCAACCACACACACTAAGGAGGAAACACAACAAAAAGAAGAAAATAAAAGCGCAAAAAAGACTGCTGAAAACAAATCAGAACAAGAGACAAATGCAGCCGAGGCAGAAAAAGAAGAGACTAGCACTGATCAAGAACAAAAAGTATCAACTAATAGCACTAAACAAGAAGATACGACTCAGACAAGCAAAAAAGAAGACAATTCGTCGAAACAAACAACAACACATGTTCATGATTTTAAAGCACATGAAGCGAAACGATGGGTTGAAAACATCGTAACGGTTGATGATTATGAAACAACGACAGTGTACGGTGCTCAGTTTTATACATTAAATGGTTATGATGACGAAGGAAGACCATCTTATATAAGCAATGGTCCAACGTACTGGTTTGAAGATGGATTTACAACGGATGATTTGCAAGCAATTATTAAAGAAGGTTTAATGAACATGGATGAAAATGGACTTTATAATGGTGTCTATTACGGTAATTATGTAAATCGAAGCAAAACAGAAAAAAAGAAAGTAGGTTCTCACAAAGAAGATCAAGGTCATTACGAGACCTATATCGATTATTGGGAGTGCTCGTGTGGTGCTAAACGAGAAGCCTAATGCCCATATAATATAGTCAAACATTTACTTATTTAAAATGAGCCCTATGCACTTACGTTTACAATGCTAACATTTTCTTTATCACTTCAAAAATACACTAGTATTATTGATATCTTTTCTTCTATGCAAAACAGCCATCATAAGTAAATGAGGATATCCTAGCCTATTAGTATACACAGCACATGATTGTCCGAAATTCACTTAATATCTCTTCAACATCTGCATTATCAAATCATTCATGTACAATTTGATGATCGTTCATTCTTAAAGAAAGATTTTTATTAAACCACAATATATCTTTCAAAGAAATTCCCGCATCTCATTTATCCCTATTGTTTTCTTTACTTTATCTATAAAATCTATTCTTCTGCTTTTGTCAAGTTTGTATGATCTTATATTACCTATGATTAGAAACCATCTCTTCATCTTTTTTCCTATACTTATATTATGAGAAACCTGATGCCTTTGTTCTGCTTCTTCATATGGAATTAAGCATCCGCAACAATTATAGTCATCAATGAAACTTGCAGATAGTTTAAGAAATCTAAAGCCATTGGATGATACTGAGATAATCTCAAATAAGATTAAATATATTTGTAAAGGATATATCCTGAAGAGATTATATGAGAATGCTATAAACAAACGCAATCAGGTAGACATATTGCTAGATTATAGAAATCTTTCTTCAACACTGAGTTTGGAACTAATTTTTCAGTTAATTCTAAAAAGAGAGCTTTCTTTAAAATGAAAAGATTTGAATAATGAAATTACTGGAAAGGTTAAAGGAGCGCCTGCTGAAAATGCAAATAAATTTGATACTTTACATTCATACTGAAGGATACAGATTCATGCTTTGCTCTCTCTAAACAAGTAATAGCTAGTACCCAATTAGCTTCTCGCTGTTTGGGTCTTTTTAGGTTTTGCTTTTTTTTAACCCATAGATGATTAAGTGCGGGGTTTTCCTCTTTCGTGAAAAGCACTTTTACTTTCATTGACAGATCACATCAGATCTTTACAGGTGACGATCTATTTGTTAATCGTATACAGCTGCTATTCCATGTTTGAATCTCATGTATCTTATACATCACTGTTTTGATAATTCCCTACAGACCATTCTAAACAAAGACAATTCTTTAAATATCCTTGAAGCACAGCATGATAGTATCCGTTTTCTTTCCATAGAAAAATCCCACCGTCATAGTCACACGTTTCTTTCGCGCGACCACTCTGGTGGGATCAGATTCATTTCACAAGATTTTTCTTACAAAACATTATCGTATATTGCTGTTGTCACGAACTAGAAAGATCTTTCACAAAGATATTTTTTGATAATTACAATCAACTCAAATTCTATCCAAATCGATTCTTTCTTAGCAATTGAATCTATACAAGGATCTTCTGTCCTCTTCTCACTTGCTGCGGTTTGATAAACTGCATCGTCTGATCATTTGCATTTGTAATAATCAGCATAGTAGACATCTCATAGGATTTCTTTAATGCTTTGATATTCACTTTGATGATCGGCTCTCCTGCTTTTACACGATCTCCTTGTCTTTTTGAAAGAAGCGTAAACCCCTTTCCGTTTGCGTTTACTGTATTGACACCGACATGAACTAAAATCTCTACCCCATTGTTCATTGTTAAGCCAAAAGCATGCCCTGTTGGATACAACACAGATAATTCACCATTACAAGGTGCACATAGTGTTACAACATCTTGATCATATATAAAAGCTACACTATCGCCCAGCATTTTTTGAGCAAACATTTCATCATGTACTTCTTTGACATCAATTAATTCACCGTCTGCCATAGCCACGATTTCGTCATCACCAATGTCGAATGTTTGAAGCTGCTCTTCCATTTTAAACAATTTAAATAGACTCATTTTTCCCCCATTCCAGATGCTCTCCATTGCTTTTGATCACTTGATGATACCAATAAAAGCTTTCCTTTGGAATTCGATCAAATGTCCCATTACCAAAATCATCTGCATCTACATAAATAAAACCGTAACGTTTTTTCATCTCGCCAGTCCCCGCTGATACGATGTCAATAGCGCTCCAAGGGCAATAACCGATAATATCACATCCATCATGAATAGCCATGGCCATTGCTTTAATGTGTTCCCGCAGATATTCAATATGTCCCATATCTTTTAATGATCCATCTGCCTCTATTGTATCAATTTCTCCAATACCATTTTCAACGATCATCAATGGCAGCTCATAACGTGAATAGAGATCATTGCACAGCCATCGTAAACCTAAGGGATCAATTGCCCATCCCCAATCACTTTTTCTAAGATGTGGATTTTCAGCTCCATATGCCCAATCATTAGGATCACCTTTCATCGTTGCGCTAGAACAATCCGTTTTATAATAGCTGAAAGAAATGAAGTCAACCGTTCCTTCCCTTAAGATCTTTAAGTCATCCTCAGCAAAGTTAAGCGAGATCTTTCTTGAATCGAAATAGCGTTTTGCCCAGTACGGATATTTGCCCTTGCATTGCACATCTAAGCAATAATACATCCATATTTCCATATCTCTTTGCTGTGCCTGTGCATCCTCCGGTGCAGAAGTCAAAGGATAAAAAGTAAATCCTGTCTGCATACAGCCAACCTGCATGTTTGGATCAATCTCATGCGCTAATTTGACCGCTATAGCGCTAGCGAGCAATTCATGATGCAATGCTTGAAAACGTCGATTGATTACTTCCTTTGATGCATTTGGATCATCCATGACAACTTTTCCACTTTCTGGTAATATCCCACTTGTTACACATTCTCCATAAGAAACCGTTGAAAAGTTTATTTCGTTAAAGGTTAACCATCGTTTCACCAAACCACGATATTCTGTAAAAACCGTTCTTGCATAGTTCGTAAAGAAATCAATGACTTTACGATTGGCCCAACCGCCATATCTCACACATAGATTCCATGGAATATCGTAATGCGTCATGGTGACAGTAGGTTCTATGTGATATTTTCTTAAGCATTGAAACAACGCCCGATAATGCTCGATTCCAGCCTGATTTGGTAAGGTATCATCACCATTAGGATAAATTCTTGCCCAATTGATGCTCATGCGATATGTCTTCAATCCTAATTTTGAAAATAACTGGATATCCTCTTCAAAGCGTTCATATTGTTTGCAGCCCCATTGAGAAGGATACGTTAAATCGGATTGAATCTCTTTTGTTATACGGCGTGGATGATCATGATCACCATTGGTCATATGATCAAGAATGGTCTCTCCTTTGCCATCAACGTTCCAGGCTCCTTCACATTGAGAAGCTGCTGTTGACGCTCCCCATAAAAAATCTTTTGGAAAAACATTCATGTCCATAAACTCTCCTTTTCATCAAAGCTAAAGGTAATAAGCTTAAGCAACTCCTTTTTCAGAGTATTTTTTTCCTAAAATATAAGTCACAATAAAGGAAATCACTACAGCTAATACCATTACGAATAACATGCCAAACAAGTTTCCCATCGAACCATCTGGACTGATATATGCAGCAAACGAAATGAAACCTGGAGTAGATACTACATATTGTGTCCAACCAAATGCACCCGCAATCGCACCACCGATGCCGCCACCGATCATCGCAGCAATCAAAGGATAACGCTTTGTAAACAATACACCATATACACCCGGTTCTGTAATACCACATAAAGCGGTAACACCCGCACCGACGGCGACAGATTTTTCTTCCGCTTTTTTAGCGATCAATGCAGCCGCTAAACAAGCGCCGCCAACTGCCACATTCGCTGGAGCCATACCTGTACAAATCAATGGATCCGAACCTACTTCTGCCAATAATGTGAATAAAATTGGATATGTCGCATTGTTCATTCCAAAGAATACCAGCCATGGTGTTGTTGCACCAATAATTGCAACCGCGATCATAGGTGCACTTTGATAAATGGCATATACACCATTGGATAGCCAAGTACCAACCGTATTTCCAATAGGACCTAAGAATAATAATGTTACAGGTACTGTCACCAGCATCGTAATTAAAGGAACAAAGATCGTTCTTAAAGTAACTGGCATATTCTTCTGTAAGAATCTATAGATCACGCTCATGAACAATACACCCAAAATGACAGGGAATACCGTTGAATTATAAGCGATCGGCTGAATATCCAATCCTAAGAAATTCAATGTGATCGGTTCAGCTATTCCACTGAAATTATTTGTGTAGAATAACAATACTGCCGCTAAGAAAGCACCCAAATATCCATTTGATTTTAAACGTTGTGCGGATGAAAAGCCAATAAAGATCGGCAAGAACCAGAATGTAGCCTGATTTAAACAATAGAATACCTGATAAACACCTGAATCTGTACCAACACCTGCAAACGTTGTTAATAAAGTAAGAACTGCTCCCGTCAAACCTCCAGCGACCAACACTGGAATCACTGGAGAGAAAGTACCACCTATGAAGCTCATGATAGCTTCCAAAACATTTCCCTTCACTTCACTGTCCTGTTTCAATGCTTCTGCATCTTCCACAGAACCTCCTGCTTTGATTCCTTCAATTTTGATCATTTCCTCATATACGCTAGGAACATCTTGTCCAATTACAAATTGATATTCACCGTTTTGCACAATGACATTGATCACCCCTGGAATTGTTTTAGCTTTTTCAATATCAAGTTTTGAACCGTCGTTTAATTGTAGACGCAATCTTGTCATACAGTGACTGACATTTACTATATTTTTTACTTCGCCGCTTACTTCAACAATAGACTTAGCAATTGCTGAATAATCTTTTTTTGCCATATGTGTACCTCCTTATAAAACTATTTCGCATCTTTGATATCAGAAGCGATGTTGCTGACTTTTGTGAATTCTCTCCATTCACTCATGTCTTTGCCCCATTCCTGTCCATTGGACTTAATCAGTTTGCTATACCAATAGAAACTATCTTTTTTATATCGTTTTAAATCTCTTACATCCTCATCGGTTGTATTCACGAAAACTAATCCATAACGTTTTGACATGCCGTTTCCTGTAGACAACAAGTCGGTGAAGCTCCAAGGATTAAAACCGATGACTTCCACACCATCCTGGATCGCTAAACCTAAGTTATAAATATAATCTCTTAAATAATCAATTCGATAATCATCATGGATTTCACCATTTTCATCTAAGTCCTCATGTGCCCCAAATCCTGCTTCAGTGATAACCATAGGCAAATGATAATGATCCCACATATAGCGCATCGTATATCTCATAGAAACACCATCGATGTGCCAATCCCAATCGGTCGTTTCTACATATGGATTGCGATCCAATGCATATTCTCCAGGAAGATTCGTATACACAAATTCCCCTTTGCGTCCATATTTATTTAAACCGATTTCCTGTACATAAGAAGGATCTGGTGCCATACCCACGTCACTTCTGTAACAGTTGATCGCAAAGTAATCGATCTTCGCAGATTTGATCAATTCCATATCGCCAGGTTCGATTTTTGGATCGATCGCATGTTCTTTCCAATAATTCTTGATGAACGTATTATATTCACCAAAATAATACAGATCATCCCAAACTTTCTGTGTCAGCTCTTCTGCATTCATTGCTGCAATTTGATCTTCTGGTTTACAGCTTTTTGGATAGATTGGAACATATCCAGGAACCGGCCCAATCTTTCCACCTTCAACCAATTCATGACAAGCAATTACTGCTTTTGCATGACAAAGATTCATGATGTGATTGATCTGCCATTTCTCTTTATCCCAATCGGTACAGCCTTTTGCAACTCCAAGCCATTTCCCATAAACAATTTGCATATTCTGCTCATTGATGGACAGCCAGTATTTCACACGATCACCAAATGCATTTAAACAGGTTCTTACATAGAAATCGAATTCATCAATGATGGCACGATCGCGCCATCCGCCAAATTTTTCATCCACCCATACAGGCATATCATAGTGATATAAAGTGACAATCGGTGTGATTCCCGCATCCATTAGTTCATTGATCAAGTTATTGTAAAATGCAATACCCTCCGGATTCACTTTACGATCCGCATGCGGAATGATGCGTGACCATGATAAAGAAAAACGATAAGAAGTAAAGCCACATTCTTTCATCAATGCGACATCTTCTTTGTAGTGATGATAATGATCAGCTGCGATAGAGTTATCCGCAAACGGTTTCTTCGTTTTTGAATTTAAATCAATAATTGCTGGTGTTCTTCCACCTTCATCTACTCCACCTTCCACTTGCCAAGCAGCACTGCTAGCTCCCCAAAGAAATCCTTTAGGAAAAGTCGGATTTTCTAAATGTCTCATAATACCCTCCTCATATCGGTTGTAGTTCTATTATAAATTGAAAGCACTTTCAATTTGGTTCCCATATGTGAACGAAACCTAAAAAAAGGTATCTATAAATGATACCAAAAGTATGCTAGAATAAATTTATGAATAAAGAAAAGAACTTTAATTTTATACAATTTAATATATTATCCTCGCTATTAGCTGTTTTTAATCGCAACGAATATTACAGCACCGATTTCATAATTGCTAAATACTTGCTGGAGAACATTCATAATTTAAGCAAATTGAGCATTTATAAGGTCGCTGAAGACTGTTTTATCTCAAGAAGTTCCATTCAACGATTTATCAAAACGATCGGTTTCAACAGTTTTAAAGAGCTAAAGGCGAACGCCCAAGAAGTGATCGATCATCAAGAAGCTCTGATCGAATATACAGATTATACAGACTATGAAAATATCTTATCGGCTAAGATTATTGATATGATCACGGCAATCAATCATAGTGTCTCAAAGAAAGAATTAGTTCATCTGGCTCATGAGATTCATGATACAGCAAATGTCATTCTTCTCGCTGCAGAAGATAGTGTTGCCTCTCTTCGCCTATTGCAGAGTTCATTGGCTACTTCTCACAAATTGGTCAGGGTTGTTACGAACAGTTCTGTTGATACTGAATTATTTAAACATCTCAATAGTGACGATTTAATCATTACCTTTTCATTCAGTGGGAATTATGCCCTTGCCGCATTACCTCTTCTACGTAATCTTAAGGCTCATAAAACGTTGATCACTTTAAATCGAACCTCGCTGTTTGAAACGGTATTTGACAAAATCATTTATATCAGTGACGATATAACGCTAAATAGTCGAACGATCAAAAGATACCAGAATGTTTATACACGATATGCCTTAAATTATTTTGTCGATCTGTTGTTTCACCATTATTTTATTACTTTCATGAATCGAGAAAAACAAGAATGATTATAAATTTCCATTTTTCTCCAGTGATCAGCAAGTTGCTGTGATCTGGAGATTTTTACCATTAATAAAAAAAGAGAGGAGCTTTCAAAATGAAAATGAACATAGAAGAATGGAAATGGACAAGAAAACCAAGACTTTTTTCTCTTTCTGATGATAAGATAGAAATCATCACAGAGCCTCACACGGATTTATGGCAAAGAACCTATTACCATTTTCGAAATGATAATGCGCCATTATTTCAAATGAAGACTTCGCAGAAATTCTTTTCTTTTGTCGTAAAAACTGCGTTTGAAAGCAACTTTCGTTTTGACCAATGTGGTTTAATTATGTATTTAGATAGTGAAAATTGGCTTAAAGCTTCTATTGAATATGAAAACGAAACGTTTCAATATCTTGGAAGTGTCGTTACAAACTATGGGTTTTCGGATTGGGCAACTACAGAAATTGATGCGAGCATAAAATCCATGTGGTACAGATTCAGCAGAAGAGAAGATGATTTCCGCATCGAATATTCAGAAGATGGCATAAAGTTTAAGCAGATGAGAATTTGTCATATGTTTAAAGCCAGTGATGAAATAGTATTTGGCATCTATGCTTGTAGTCCTGAACATTCATCATTTAAAGCAACATTTACAAATATGGAGATTACAGACTGTAAATGGTTGGCACATGACGGTCAATTACCTGACGAAGAATAGGAAAAATCTATTGATGATAGACAATATGAAATGACGGAGGTGGTACAAAAAAAGTAACCATCCTTAATT
>CBCTZR010000005.1:0-44179 GCA_965151435.1 uncultured Merdibacter sp.
TAAATGTTTCACATCTAGATGGTTCTTCTTTTCTTAACTTAATGACATTGAGCATCGCCTTTTTCTTTTTTATACTAGGAGGAATATTGTTGCAGAGTATCTACCAGTGCACCGGTATCCACACCCGGATCAAACAGTAAGAGATAATCATCAGAAAGCAATCCTTGATATTTCATCTTTTGCCCATTACGTTCAACGTTAACCATTCCATCTTCCTGTAATTGTTGCAGTATCAATTGCATATCAGCATCATTTTTATTAATGCGATAGAGATACACACGATTTCCGTTTATCATAAAGCTTCTGCCTTCATAAGCCGCAAATGGGATGTCTTCAATTACTTCCTCTTGTTCGATACCAATCTTAGCCTCATCTAAATAAAGCATCAAATCATCAATCGTTTTTTCACCAGAATCTAGTATATCTTCAACACGATCTTCGACTTTATCCGCAGTATCCTCCACTGTCTTCTCCACTTTTTGTTCGGTATCTGCACAAGCACAAAACGCCAGTATGCACGCGAACAAAACAAAAAGTTTCTTCATTTGTTTCATGACCGTTACCTCCTGTCATCCCTTAGTATGGGTCAATATCCGATTCCTATACAAAAAAGAGAGGATTTAGGATATAGCCCTAGTCAAGTAGACAAAGAAGATAATCAATAATCTCATCGATTTATCGACCCATGAAGGACTGGGGTGTTTTTATCTCTGCGATTATTACTTCTAGACGATGTCGTTTCTTTGATTCTATTTCATCTCAGTATTTTTTATATCGGTTAGCGTGCATTATTGGATGATCCGTATATTCGTTTTGTTCAAGCAGTTCTTTTCGGACTTGCCCGCATGTCTTGCCTCGAAGCCTCTTTTGCGGATAATGATTGATATAGTAATCCAGAGTCTTTTTATCGCTTCCCGTATTCCATCTTTTGAAGCGATGTTCGGATTCAGGATGAACAGTATATCTTTGAACCGTCCCTTCAAATACCCCATTGTCAATGCACTTTGATACACGGGACATGGATTGTGCTATTTTTAGGGACACATCCAGCGCCACAGGAAATCGATCCAGTCTTCCCCCTGTGGTTGACTATCTTTACCCCGTTTAAATAGTCTTCACATACCTGTACTTTTTGTTGTTTCGTATACTTAGCTTTTCTTCCCATAAAAAATCCCACCTTTGCAGTTTCACATCGATGGGACATATTTAAATATTTCGTGTGTCTACTTCGGTGGGATTCTATCACCTCTCCCCTACCTTTTTTACAAAAGATACCCGTTCCGCAATCACTTCGTAATTGCGATACGTTACACCATCGCGCTGATGCAGACGACAGGATAATCGCCCTTTGATTGCCACCACATCATTGACCGTACAAACGTCACATGTCGTTTGTGCAATACCTTTCCATAAAGTCACAGCAATTTCATCTTGTTCATAGATTCCTTCGCTATTTGCAAATGGGCGATCAACTTTTAAGATCATCGTAGCACACTGGTAACCTCCTGCCGTTTCTCGCATCACCGGTAGTTCAACGACTTTTCCTACTAAGACGACAACATTCATTTATAAATCCTCCCTCCGGTATGAGTACATACTCATTTCTATCACCCCCGTCTTCATGTGCATTCTATCATTTCATCTGTTGAATTCCAAAAAGCCTATTTGAATAAAAAGGCCTCTATTTGAACAACAAACATAAAAAAAACCGTCATCCATAACGGTTTTTTCTTTCTTTTCTTCAAATAACTCCATTTAATTTGGAATGATGGTAACGATGCTTTGATGATCCAAACACAATTTGTGACAAGTTTCCCGAATTTCTGCTATCGTGATCGTATTGATCAAGTCCATGCCGGCAAAATAATCGTACCCGGCAAAACTGCTGCGAATATAACCGATTGCAATGTCATCAAAACTATTGAGAGAACGGATAGCTTGTCCAAAATAGCGATGCTTTAATTGCATCAGCTGTTCCTCATCAACATCGATATGCGCCATTTGATCACATACCTTTTTGACAACTTGTTCAAAAACATCCTGTTTCCAGGTTTCTGTATAGAACATCAAAACTCCATAGTCCTCACCATAATCGATGTCCGCTCCCACAAAGTCAGAAATGATTCCCTCATCCATCCAACGTTGATAATCCGGGTTTAGAGATGAAAAACAGAGATCTTGTGCTAAACGGACGCACCATTCTTGACGCAATCGCTGCATCACATCGACACAAGGAGACAGTTTATAGGCGATTGCAATCTTAGGAACGGTAATATCCATAGAGAATTGGTAATGTTTTCGCGCAACTTCCATCGGCTCCTTTATCGTTTTTCGATGAATCGGACATAGCTCTTCAAAAGTCTTCTGTTGTTGATTTTGTCGTATGATGGAAAAGATCTTTTCAGGATCTTTTCCGCTCACTCCGATCAACATCATCGTACTCGGGTGATAATTATGCATATAGCAAGCGTCCAATTGTTCTTTTGTCGTTGCACATACGCTAGCTTCATCGCCACCGATGTCATATTTCAACGGATGATTCCAAAAAAGCGATTTATACAATTCCATCAACAACCGTGAATCACTCATCTGTTGATACATTTTCAATTCTGAAACAATGATTCCTTTCTCTTTTTCTACTGATGCTTCGCTGATATCTAATGTTTGAACAAAATCCAATAACAGATGTAATGGTTTTTCGATTTCTCCGCTTGTAGAAAAATAATAAGCAGTCTCATTATAAGATGTAAATGCATTGACATTCGCACCCATTTTCGAAAAATCGTTCATTACATCCTGATCTTGTTTTTCAAACATCTTATGTTCGAGAAAGTGAGCAATTCCTGCTGGATATGCATATTGTTTACCGTTTTCATCCTCTTGCAGCAGATCCATTGCGCCCAAAGGAGTTGCTAACATGAACAGCGATTTCGCATAATTTGGTTTATGCCACAAAACAACGCGCAATCCATTCTCCATCATCTCCGTGTAATATGTTTCCAAGTAGCGCTCATTCTTAATTTTCTTCATCCTCTGCCTCCTTGTTTAACACAATATACGTCGCTTTATGTTCTAAACGATTTGCCATCGTGATCACATCTTCTCTTGTAACACGCGTTACTTCGTTGATGATGGTCGCATTTGTATAGTCTCTTTCCAAAAGATCATTTTGATATTGCAATGTAGCTAAGCTATTCATGTTATCATCACCTGCCCGCAGAGAATTGATGATCATCGTTTTGCTGACGGAAAGAAGATCGTCATCAAAGGTTCCTTCCTGTAAACAGCGAATCTGTTCTTCAATCAGTGCAAGAACATGATCAACATCCTGCTTATTCGTTCCCGTCATGATTCCCAGAGCACCGTCAAACGAAATCAAACTGGAATAAATCGAATAACACAAACTATTCTTCTCTCGTACGTTTTGAAATAATAAACTGGTTGAATATTGCCCCAACATGGCATTCAGCACACGCAGAGCATAATAATTCTCATCTTTGACCGATGTATGTGTAAAATATACATCCATTACTGAAGACTGCGGAATGTTTCGTTCCTCGCGAATTTCTTTATAAGGATCAGGAGTGGCAATCGCATAAAACGTTTTATTGTGGTCTTCTCGTGGTGAGAAAGTAAACTGACTGGCGATGAAATGATCAATATCACACTCTTCCAGATCTCCACAAACAATAATATCCACACCGCTTTCCTTCAATAAATGAAGATGCGCTTCCTCGACCTGCTGCAAAGTGATCGCATTCACCAATTGCTCTTCTCCTAGAGCAGAAATTCCTAAAGGATAGCCCTTTCCTGCCAGTCGAAGTCCCTGTGAGACGACAAATTGAGATGCATCATCTCGCATCCGTTTGATCTTCGCCAACAAGACACGTTTTGCCTCTTCTAAACACTCCTCATTTAATAGCGGATGAAAGATCATCTCTTTTAAAAACTGAATGCCATCTTCTAGGAAATGCTGAGAATCCGCAAAACGCGGATGAATCATACGCGCACGAAGTTCTAACACTTGCGATTGTCCATAACCAATCGTCTGTGCACCAATGCCCATTCCATAGAGTTGATCTAAATAACTGCTCATGGCTTGTTTGCTAGGGTACTTTTGCAAGCGATCGCTCATCATCAATGCAAGCAATGAATAAACCGTTGCCGTTTCCTCGCACAATGGTTGAATAAATCGGACATAGATTCCGATATCTTTAAATTTTTCACTAGGAATCACATGAAGTGATACTCCTTGACACAGATCCATGAATTCACCTTCCTCTATATGTAAATAGTATGTGTATACTCTATCACAAAATACAATTGTTTTCCATGCACACGAAATTCGATCCATGGGAAATTTCTTAAAGTGATTTAAGACACAGTGATGATAAAGAAAAACACTTGCATCTTCAGCAAGTGTCGTTTTCTTATCCTACATGGATGAATACTGGTCCAGAGCCAATATAAGCGCTGGATACTACAGTTCCATAGCCTTTCCATCCACCATGAACTGCCTGTCCATTTCCAATGTAAACTGCAATGTGGGCTACACCCAAACCGCCATCTGCATAATAAATCAAATCACCAGGCTGCGGACTGCTCGTTACTGTTCCTAAAGAGAGGTAATCAGCTGGCCAGCCATGGAAATAGATACCGTTAGAAGCAAGAGCATTCGTAACTAACATAGTACAGTCTTGATTTACACCAACCTGTGCCAATGCAGAATTTGCAATGCCATTACTGCTACCGCTGTAAGAAGAGGTAACTGAAGAAGCTGCTTGGTTTTGCTTTTGTGCAGCAGCTCGTTCTTCCTGTGCTTTCTTTTCAGCTTCGATGATTTCTTTTTCCATTGCTACTCCGTCTTCATCGAATACGTATTCTACGCCATCGATCTCCTTTGTGGTATCCTTATACGGTTTTCCATATTTATTCAGATAATATCGATTATCATTTGCATCATACTGCCATCCGGTACACAAAACACCATATTCATCCAAATAATATTTATCTCCATCGACCTTTATCGTACCGGTTGCCATAATACCATCTTCATAGAAGTAATGTTTGCGATCATTGATCGTTTTCCAACCTGTTACCTTTTGTCCATTTTCATCAACATAGACAAATACGTCATCTTTAATTTCGATGTATTCATTTGTCACCGGGAATCCTTTCTCATCGTAAAGATAATCATCGTTCCATCCCGTCAACATTTTTCCATCACTTTGGAAATTATACGTTTCATCCTCTATGGTCTGTTCGCCTGTCACCATTTGACCTTGTCCATCAAAATAGTACTGATAGCTGTCAATCTGTTGCCAGCCAAACACCATATTTCCTTCTTCATCAAAATAATATGTTCCATCATCCAGATGTAACCAGCCTGTTGCCTGTTCTCTCGTTGTTTCAAGAACGTAGTAACGATCTGCACCTTCACCATGCCATCCCGGCTGTGCTTCATAGGCGTAGACGGTAGATATTACAGGTATGCACGTTGCAAAACAAAGTGCAACTGCTATCTTCTTACCGTTTTTCTCGATAAAATTCATCTTGACTCACCTCAATCATCGACGAAAACACTATAACACAACTTTTTTTATCTTGCAAATTTGTAAGATTTAAAAAAGCGTCTTCTGATAATGAAAACACCTCAAAAGCCTTTAATTATCGCATGATTGAAAAATATGTGAGTTTGTGTGATTTTGTGTGGAATTCGCATTTTCAGCTCTTTTTACAAGAAATTCGTTCAGAATTTGGAAGCGTTTTCTCATCGGTTTCCTCTTGAATCTCCACTACATGTACATAGAGTGCACGTCGATAGCGGACCAATATACGTAACAACATGCAAACGATAAATACCAGCATCACGATGAAACAGATGAGTGTCCAGACGCCGATCAGCCAAATGCTCTTCATCACCTCTTGCAGAGAGCTTGCTGATAAAGCAAGAACAAACAGAATCATGCAAGCTAATAAATATCCTAATAAAAGCAGTGTCCCCATTCCATAAATCCGCTTGTTATTGCTGTAATAAAACAGGAACAGGCTACATCCCAATAAGCACCACTCCCAAAAGGAAATAGTCGTCAATGCCTGTATCAGATAAGTAAAAACCGTTCCCTGTGCCAATGACATCATCGAAAGGATCATCCGTGCAATGACGAAGAGTTCCATAGAAGGATCATTTAACAAAGAAAACAAAGACGCATAATCATCCAAGACGATCAACCGCAGTGCCACATAAAGTGCACAACCACAGATAAATAACCACCCACAACAACAAAGCAGTTGTATAAATAACAGGCGTTTACGTCTCGTATCAAAAAAGCTATCCAAGTAGTCAATCATGCGTGATCCAATCCTCTCCTTTAATCACTTCTGTCTTAGATAACCCTGGATAATCTAACTGGCGTAACACTTCATATACGCCGATAGCAACCGTATTACTCAAATTTAGTGACCGCGCATTTGCAACCATTGGCAAACGCATACAATGTGCTAAATTTCTTTTTAGGATAGATAGTGGGATACCTGTGCTCTCTTTGCCAAACACAAGATAGATATCCCCTTTGCATTGCGTAAAATCAAATGTTGAAGGTGCTTGTTTGCCATAGCGCGTCATATAGTAACATTGTTTCTCATCATGCTCTTTTATAAAAGCCTCCCAGTTTGGATAACGCGCATACTCCAATTCTTTTACGTAATCCATACCAGCTCGACGAAGGTGATGCTCATCCAAATAGAAACCTAAAGGTTCGATCAGATGCAGCTTGCATCCCGCTGCCATGCATGTACGCATGATATTTCCTGTATTTTGTGGTATTTCAGGTTCGTATAATACGACATGGATCATAAATTTTCCCCCTTCAGAAAATCTAATAGCTGATTTAACGCACGTCCGCGATGAGAAATGACATTTTTCATATCCTCACTGACGTTGGCAAGAGTTGTCTGATAAGGAGGATAATAGAAAATCGGATCATAGCCAAAACCTTTATCCCCGATCATCTCTGTGGCAATTTCTCCATAAACTTCACCAATGAATACATGTTCTTTCCCATTCTCCTCAACCAATCCGATTGCACAAACATACTTTGCATCCCTTTGTTTTCCCTCAACCTGATCTATAATATACTGATTTTTGATCGCATAATCGGTATCTTTCCCCAAAAAGCGTGCTGAATAAACACCAGGAGCACCATCCATTGCATCTACGGAAAGACCTGAATCATCAGAAATCACGGTTGTATGAAAACGATCATACACAGCTCGAGCTTTGATCAGTGCATTTTCCGCAAAAGTGGTACCTGTTTCCTCTATCTCAATCGTCTCTTCGATGTCTAGCAAACTCTTCACATGATATCCCAATGGCTGTAACATTTGCTTGAATTCTTCAACTTTATGAGCATTGCTCGTCGCAATCAATATTTCTTTCATAAGTTCCTCCATTTCTTCACATTCTTCGCTTAACTGACCTTCACTGCGCTCCTTCATGCGGCAATCCCGTCATGACCTTATCCGCTTAGGTCTCATTCTACCAGATTTGCTTTACATTTTCCATGCTCCTCTAGATAAAACAATACTTCTAAATAAAACAATACTTCTATCTTACAATTGTTCCATGTTCTAAACCTTTTTTCAAAAATTTATGCATTTCACTATCATTTTTTGTATTTTCCAAGTATAGTAAGAGTGTTGAGAATAAAAGGAGGATTTCAACATGGCAAAATTTGTTTGTACTGTATGTGGTTATGTTTATGAAGGAGAAAGCGCTCCGGAAAAATGTCCGATCTGTGGAGTTGGCGCTGACAAATTTATGAAACAAGATGAAAACCGTACATGGGCTGCAGAACACGTCGTAGGCGTTGTGCAGGGTGTCAGCGAGGACATTATAAAGGATCTGCGTGCAAACTTTGAAGGAGAATGCACAGAAGTTGGTATGTATTTAGCAATGGCACGTGTTGCACATCGCGAAGGATATCCAGAAATCGGTCTGTATTATGAAAAAGCTGCTTGGGAAGAAGCAGAACATGCTGCAAAATTTGCAGAGTTATTAGGTGAAGTTGTCACACCTTCCACAAAGAAAAATTTGGAAATGCGTGTAGAAGCTGAAAATGGAGCTACTGCAGGTAAAGTTGATCTGGCTAAACGTGCAAAAGAAGCAAACTTAGACGCAATTCATGATACTGTACATGAAATGGCACGTGATGAGGCTCGTCATGGAAAAGCATTCGAAGGCTTGCTGAATCGCTATTTCAAATAAATTGCTTTTCTCTTTGTAAAGTAATCATCAATATACATATAGGGATCGTTTTTGATAGAAACGGTCCCTTTTATCATATATCGTAAAAAAGAATCTTGTGACTGGAGTCAATCAAGATTCTCAATCATCAGCTATTCAAAAGCATTAGAGATTTTGATCAAAAAACGCATACGACGATACAACGTATCATAGTCATCTCCCTCAATACGGACCGTACAAGCATCAATCTGTCTAGTCAACGGTACGCGAGCCACAAAAGACGCATTTCGCTCTTTATGAAATGTGATGTCAATCGTATAGTAATCTTCTGGATAAATCTCATATTGATCGTTAAAAGCGCTCTTTATCGCTTGATCATAACGCTGCTGCAACTGCAATTTTGAACAGTTTAAAGCACATAGAGAATTAATTGTCTTTTTTGTTTCTACGAAATGAATTTCTCTTTTCAATTCAGTGTCCAATTGTTCTTTTAACAGCGAATCCCCACTCACCAACAAAACAGGAACACCATAATACCACGCTAAATGCGCGTTTAGACCGCTTTCCCCAACTTCTTCTCCATTCAAATGGATACAGCGAACTTGTGACCCCCAAATCGTATGTGCCATGACCCCTGGTGTATTGCTGCGGCAATGATATCCTAAAAAACAAACACCATCAAACTCAGAAGAAATACCTTCCATCATTCCATAATCTTTATATGCGCCATGTGAGATGATCATCTCCACCCGCTCATCCATCTTAGAAGCAATCAGATTATCCATTCCTCCATGGCCATCATTTAATACGATTCGCTGTGCACCGTATTTATAAAGATTTTGAATTGCAATATTGACCTCATTGATCATGTTCATTCGATACTGTTCATACGCATAACCATCTTTCATCGTATACGCACTATCACTATTGCCCCAAATTCCCTCAATATCTGCTGAAATATAAATTTGTTTCATCATGAAGGACTTCCTCCTTTTTCCTGATTATAACATAAAAAAGCCATTGAGAATGATTCTCAATGGCAAAGTTGTTTATTTAATTTTAGTACATGCCACCTTGAGGCATTACTGGAGCCGGTGTATCTTCTTTTATAGAGGCAACTCCTGCTTCAGTCGTAATGAACAATGCAGAGATACTAGCAGCATTCAACAAAGCGCTACGCGTTACCTTTGTAGGATCGATGATTCCCTTTTCAAACATATCGACCCATTCACCCGCTTTTGCATCAAAGCCAGTATTCTTATCAGCCTTTTTCTGTGCATCAACAATTTCTTCAGCATTATAACCAGCATTTTCTGCAATTTGCGCAATTGGAGCAAGCAATGCATCAAATACGATCTTGATTCCCTTTTGCACATCGACAATATCTGATTTCAGCTGATCCTTCAAAGAAACATACGCTTCTACTAAGGCTGCACCACCGCCGATAACGATTCCTTCTTCTACTGCAGCACGTGTTGCGTTTAATGCATCTTCAATACGCAATTTCTTTTCTTTGAGCTCGCTTTCAGTAGCAGCACCTACCTTAATGACTGCAACTCCATTATTTAGTTTTCCTAAACGTTCTGCTAAGCGTTTCTTGTCATATTCACTTGTTGTGTTTTCCATCTGTGCGCTGATTTCTGCACTTCGTGCTTTAACAGCTGCCTGATCTCCAGCCCCACCGATCATCGTCGTGTTGTCTTTCGTAACGATCAATTTCTTCACTTGACCTAAATCAGCCATCTGTGCTTCTTTCAGATCCATGTTTAAATCTTTTGAGAAGAATTTTGCACCGCACAATACGGCGATATCCTGTAAGAGCTCTTTCTGATTATCACCAAAGCCAGGTGCTTTCGTCGCTACCACATTGAATGTTCCACGCAATTTGTTAACAACTAATGTAGAAACAACTTCATTTTCAAAATCCTCTGCCACTAATAACAACGGTTTATTTGCTTGTAATACTTGTTCCAGTAAAGGCAAAATCTCCTGAATGTTGCTAATCTTCTGATCTGTTACTAAAACTAATGCATTTTCCATTTCTACCTGCATCTTTTCACGATCGCTGACCATATATGGTGAAACGTATCCTTTATCATACTGCAGACCCTCACTGATCTCCAATTCTGTTTCAAAACCATTGGACGTATCAACACTGATGACACCATCACGTCCAACTTTATCCATTGCCTCAGCTATAGTCTTACCGACTTCGCTGCTACCAGCAGAAATGGTAGCAACTGAAGCGATATCGTTTCCTGTTTCTACTTTACGAGACTTCTCTAAGATATGCTTTGCGATTTCTTTGCTGGCATATTCGATACCCTCACGCATCAAAACAGGATTTGCACCTTTTTCAACAGCTTTCAAGCCATCCTCAATCATGCTCTGAGCGAGAATGGTTGCGGTTGTCGTTCCATCACCAGCCGTATCATTCGTTTTATTTGCTACCTCATATACTAATTTAGCACCCATATTTTCAAATTTATCTTCTAATTCGATTTCTTTTGCAATTGATACACCATCGTTTGTAATAAGTGGAGAACCATACTCTTTCTCCAATACAACGTTACGTCCTTTTGGACCTAATGTCACACGAACTGCATCTGCTAATGTGTTAACACCCTTTAACATTGCTTCACGAGCATCTTTTGAAAAACGAACCTCTTTTGCCATAATCGTTACCTCCTTAAGCTACAACTGCCAAAATATCTTCATCGGCAATCACAATATATTCTTCTTCATCCATTTTTACGCGTGTTCCAGAATACTCTTTGTAAACGACTTTATCGCCTACTTGATATCCCGCATCTTTGCATCCTTCTCCAATTGCTTCTACAACGCCAATGCTAGGCTTATTCTTATTCTCACTTGTCAAAATGATACCACTTGCGGTTTTGTTTTCAATTTCTTCCTTTTTTAAAACAACATTGTCATGTAATGGTTTTAGCATCTCAATTCCTCCTTTAGAATTTAGCACTCTTAGCTTCTTACTGCTAACACTGTTTATTATACTCACTTTTAGCACTTTGACAACCCCTCTGCTAACAAAACTTTCATTTTTTTTATTTTTTTATTTGGATAAACTGTATGTTAGCTTCTCAGTATATTGTTGCTGGAATTTAAAGGTTATTTAAAGACATAACCATCGCTATATTAAAAGAGTGATAATGGATAATTTTATGCAGTTGTTGCCATTCTCATCAACAATAATGATTGCACTTGCCTTATAATTACCTATACTCATAAAAATAAACAGTTATTTCCACCCATGTGTGAATCCTATCTCTCTTTGAACGTAAAAAAGATCTTTGCTTTCCCTTTCTGCGAAGAAGCAAAGATCCTCATGATATTCAACTGATTTTATATGAATGCATAGCCTCAAGCTTTCTCTGAGCATCCAAATAATTGCATTAACTCTCTGGACTTTTTATAATAACCCTCACGGATTACATCAAAGAAACCATAGATATTATTTCCTTCCATTCCTTCCTTTTCTAATGCATCTTGAGCAGCACGTAACACATCATTGGCAATATTCACCTTAGCAATCCCTAATTGACAAGCTTTACGAAGATTTTCTTCTCCTGTACCCGATCCACCATGCAAAACAAGTGAAACCAGCACTTTTCCAATAAAATGCTGGTTTTTAATTGATCTTATTTTAATGATGACAGTTTCCTGAACCACAATCATGACCTTCTTCATGATCGTGATGTGTACAGAGAACATCTGGATGATCCTGCAATGCCTGACGTGCAAAAGCTTGCAAAGCCATTCGAGCATCCATATTCACACCGCGCACGATAGTAATACCTTGCGCGCTCAAAGCATTAACAGCTCCTTGACCGATACCTCCACAAATCAATGTGTCTACACCCCACTGTTTTAATAATACAGCCAATGCCCCATGACCGCTTCCGTTCGTGGAAAAAAGCTGTTCATTGCGAACATCTTCACCTTCGATATCCGCCACTAAAAACTG
Organism: uncultured Merdibacter sp.; assembly: GCA_965151435.1. Taxonomy (GTDB): domain Bacteria; phylum Bacillota_I; class Bacilli_A; order Erysipelotrichales; family Erysipelotrichaceae; genus Merdibacter. The sequence continues at coordinate 12,231 of CBCTZR010000005.1, forward strand.
AGCAGTCTTACCAAAGTGCTGAAAGACGTTCCCATTTTCATAAGTTACTGCTACTTTCATAATTACTCCTTTACCAAAAGCTGATCTAAATCAACGTCAATATTGAAGATTTTTGCAAACTGTGCCAAATCCTCTTTTGCCTCTTGTGCATCCACATAGCGAATGTTTTGTCGTTGCCATGAATTCACAGCTACTTCAACACTTGGAATGCCTAATGCTTCTACACCTAAAGTTTCGATTGCCTGTGTCAGCGCTTCACTATCGCTTGATGTTTCATTCGCAAACGTTTTAATCGCTTCCAAAACGCTGCTTAACGAATTACTTTCTCCTTTTTTCACAAAAATGGCAGCTTGCGGATAACCTGCATCAGCCGAAGTATCATTCTTCTCTGCATACAGTTGCTGTAAATCGGCAATAATCTGCAATTCCATACCATTCTCTTTCGCTTTGGCGATCGTTGCGGTCACTACGGGTTCAGCTAATAAAGCAACGTCTGCTTTACCACTTAATAGCTGTGCTTGTGCATCGCTGACTGCATTGTAATAAGTTAGCGTCGGTTTAAGATTCTCTATATCAATTGCATTTTCCAAAACTAACTGCGGTACAGCAGCCTCACCAAAAGCTGCAAATTCACCTTCATTCTCTAAAGCATCCGCATCTTCTCCAACCAAATACAGATTGCCCCAAGTAATCACAGCTGCCAATTCATAATTTTGTGCACCCTTTGCAGCAAGAGTCATTCCTAAGTTGCTTGGTGCAACGATGATGTCGTATTCGCTGTCATCTTTAGCTAATTCCGCCTGCAATACATCACTGCCGCTAACCGTTTCAATTTTTTCCACGTTTTCTGCATTTGAAGCTCCTAAGATTCCAAGTGCAGGCGCTCCCGTTGGAGCTAAGATCTTAACGGATTCTTTCTGTGACGTACCACAACCAAACAGCGTAAGAGCAAGTGTGAAAGCAAGCGCACCCTTCATCCATTTTTTCATGCTCGTTTCTCCTTAATTTCTTGTACAAAAGCTGCAACAGCTTCTGCCAATGGTAAAGTTATACTCTCTTTTTGTTGTGATCGACGGATCGTCACAGTTTTTGCTTCGCATTCTCCTTCACCGACAACGATTTGAGCTGGGACCTTCGCTAATTGTGCTTCACGTACACGATATCCCAACTTTTCATTTCGATCATCTACGTGACAACGGATGCCTGCCTGTGTCAGTGCTTCGTATACTTCATGTGCATAAGCACCATGCTTATCTGCTAAGACCGGAATAATCTCAACTTGACGCGGTGCAAGCCACATTGGGAAATGCCCACCATAATGCTCGATTAAAATACCGATAAAACGTTCGATAGATCCATAAATAACACGATGCAGCATAACTGGGCGAACCTTTTTCCCTTCACTATCAACATATGTGCAGTCAAAGCGTTCTGGAAGATTCATATCCATCTGGATCGTACCACATTGCCATACACGACCTAAACTATCTTTAATATGGAAATCCAGTTTTGGTCCATAGAATGCACCATCACCTTCATTGATCTGATAGGTCTTACCAGCTGCCACACAAGCATCTGCTAAGGCTTTTTCACATTGATCCCATACGGCGATCTCTCCCATAAAATCTTCTGGACGTGTCGATAATTCAATATCATAGGTCAATCCAAAGATAGAATACATGCGATCGATAAAGCGAATCAGGCGTTTCACTTCCTCTTCCACTTGATCTGGGCGCATAAAGAGATGTGCATCATCCTGCGTAAACGTACGCACGCGGAATAATCCATTCAATGCCCCACTTGCTTCATGACGATGTACTTGTCCTAATTCACCAACGCGTAATGGTAAATCTTTATACGAATGCAACCCATTATTATAAACCAGCATTGCCCCTGGACAATTCATCGGTTTGATCGCAAACTCACGATCATCGACCATCGTCGTATACATATTTTCTTTATAGTGATCCCAATGACCGCTTGTTTCCCACAGCTCTTTGCTCATCATGATTGGAGTTTTGATAAACTGATAACCTTCTTTAGTATGCTCCTCATACCAGAACTGTTCCAAAACATTGCGCATGATCATCCCATTTGGCAAGAAAATCGGCATACCAGCTGCATACTCGCTCATCATAAACAAGCCAAGTTCTCTTCCCAATTTCTTATGATCGCGTTTCTTTGCTTCTTCTAACAGCTGTAGATGCTCATCTAAAGCTTCTTTTGTTTCAAAGCAAACACCATAGATGCGTTGCAGCATCTGATTGTTCGCATCACCTTTCCAATAGGCACCGGAATGCTTCAATAATTTAAAGTTTTTACACTGTTTAACCGTATCGACATGCGGACCGCGGCAAAGATCAACAAATTCCCCCTGACGGTAAATAGTAATATTGCCATCTTCCAATCCTTCAATCAAATCCAATTTGTAAGGATCTTCTTTGAACATCTCCAATGCATCCTCTTTTGAAATTTCTTCACGTACGATGCGTTTACCGTCTTTGGCGATCTTTTTCATTTCTTTTTCGATCAAAACCAGATCATCATCCGTAATTTTTTTATCACCCAAGTCCATGTCATAATAAAAACCTTCACTCACGACTGGACCTACCCAAAATTTTGCTTGTGGATAAAGGCGCTTCACTGCTTGTGCCATCATGTGCGCACAAGAATGATTCAATTTGCTCAATTGCTCATCTTGTTTGATATCGATCATATTCATCATCCTTTCCAAATAAAAAAGACAGAACTCAAAGGACGTTCTGTCAACCGCGGTACCACCTTTGTTCATGCAAAAACGCATGCCCTCTCATCCGTTAACGCCGGCCACGGCCATCTTTTCAGGGGCAACTCCAAGGTAGTAAGAACAGGTATCTACAAAAGGCTCACACCAACCGCCTTCTCTCTACATGCGATCATCCGTTCCCATGTCCTTTTCTCTGTTGTTATTATTATCATAATCATTCCTTTTTTTCTTGTCAATCGGTTTGCTGCAAAATTAAGCAAAGCGCTGCTGCAAAATTAAGCAAAGCGCATAATGAATCAACTTTTCTAAAATGAGCCACCACGACTGATTTTTATGATAAACAGCATTGAAACACTACCACCACCAAATTTCTCCACAAAATAATAAGAACGCGCTAGAAAAAATCTTGCACATCAATGCGTTGGATCAACCAAACGTTTCAAAGTTCAAGATTTTAACATGCTATTTTGTTTTTTTCCTTTTTGGCAAAATACCGCGAAGTGAAAGATGGAAAAACCCCACCTGTTTGATCGGCGGTCGATAAAGTGTATTTTGCTTCATATAGTAGAAACAATAATGGAAGGTATGCCAAAACAGAAAGGTATCAAAATGATCATAATCATTCATTCCGTCATACCATTGTGGCTGTTCTACATCCAGATGCTCAAATTTCTTGGCCCATACATCCGCTAATCCCAAGACGTACGCAAATGGTAGCATCTCTTGAAACAGCTTTGGATTTCTAGCGTTTAATTTGCTCAGCTGTGGAGGCTGAACCGTCTCGATAAATTCACGAATTCCCAAAATCTCTGACTTCCACTCATTTCCCTTTTGTGTTCGTTTATCCATAAACAACATGCAGAAGAAGAGTGCAAAGCTGACAAACAGATAGATGACCAGAGCCCATCGCTCAAAGCCATATAAATACAAAGTGACCGAATTAAACGCTAATAGAATACAAGCGAAAATAATTAGGACGACCATACGACTAAAATATTGTTTCATATCGAGCACAAAACGGCGACGGATCAAATAGATCCAGCCGATAAGATCGATACCTAACAAAAAGGATGGAATTAAACTGCGCAAAGACAACTCCCAAAGTTCAAAACGCGTATAAGTCATCAACCAGACTGAAATCAGCGAAGGCAACAAGGTAACGATGACCATGCATCCTTGCAAGAATAAAGAGGTGTCGGTATAAACCTGACGATGCTCTTTTTTCGTAAATGAGCTCTCTAATAAATGCTTTGATTTTTCTAATGAAAATGCCACACGTGCCTCACGCAATTCATCCTGATTGACAATTGAACTATTTTGAAAAATAGAATCAAATAGTACCCTCTCATATGCTTTTGCGTTCAAATTATTCATCTCGCGCAATTTTTCTAGTTCAAATTGTTCTCCTTTGTCATGAATGCGTAAAAAGCCTCGATTTCCCCAATCGATGAAAAGTGACAGAAGATCATTGTCGCTCGCAAAGCGCTCCATAATATACCCAATTTCTGTACTGCTGATGTCTTTTGGTACTTCGGTATGCACATCGACAAAGATTTCCTGATCACGCCCAAAGCGCCAAAAAATCAAAGCCACGAGCAACAAGAGAACGATCGATGAAGCAGAAGCAATCATATTCATATTCAACGAACGTGGAAATATAAAATAATCCTTTGGCAAATTGACCTTGATCGTTGCCATCTCATTATTTTCCAATGGTTGTAACAGATCTCCGCTGATGACATTACCATTCACCTGCATGCTCAACGTATTCTTTACATCGCCATATTTCCCTGTATTCGTATATACTTCCTGTGGATCAAAAGGTTTAGGCATCTGTACTTCATAATGCAGATGTTTTACTCTGGTATCCAAATTGGTCACTAACGTCCAATAAAGCATCTGCGTATTATCCGCCATATGTAAATCATTCGTTTGAACCGTATAAGAGATGGAGAACTTTTGTTCGCCGGTCAGCTGCGTATCTTTTTCTCCCATCGTAACGACGGAACCTTCTTCATTACGCTCTACGGATAAAAGACGATCCCCCTCGATATCACGAATCGGAAAATAAAAATCCTCATAGACAATCCCTTGGTTTGTCGTCATCGGGATATGATAGGTAGAGGTAATGCTTCGAACAAACGTACTGCGATAGTAGTTGAAGTTTAAATCATATTCCTCCGTGACAAACAGTTTCCCGTCTTCTTGTACTTGAATGGTGATATTTAGATTTTCAATCGTATAAGCCTCTACTGCTTTTGTCTGCATCGGAAAAAACAAGGAAAGCAGTAACAGCAAGCAGACAACAGGCCATGCTTTTCTTCGCATATCATCATCCTTTCTACTCTACAATGTTCAGTATACCATTTATTGGTTATACGAACAACCGCTAAAGTTCAACGGTTCATTCCAGAGGCATCTCACATAAATCTTTCAGTAAAAATACCATTTTCCATGATCAATATCTCATTCTCTCCACGGATTCCTTTGACGCACAGATCATTTGTCCCAAACATAAAATCTACGTGTGTCATCGATTGATTGGCACCAGCCTTTAACAATTCATCTCTTTCCATACGAAGACCATCTTTTATGCAAGAAGGATAGGAATCGCCTAAAGCCAAATGACAAGATGCATTTTCATCAAAGAGGGTATTGTAAAACAAGAGATTTGATCGAGAGATCATCGAATCATCTGATACGAGTGCAACTTCTCCTAAACGATCGCTGTTCTCATCAAACGATAACAAAGCAGCTAATGCATCTTTTCCCTCTTTCGCATCAAAATCAACAACTTTACCTTTGTCAAAACGAAGATAGAAATCTTTGATCAGCGTGCCGTTGTAATCCAACGGTCTGCTCGCATAAACAATTCCATTTGTCAAAGAGCGATGAGGCATGGTAAACACTTCTTCTGTCGGCATATTGGCATTAAATTCCACGCCTGAACGAGTTGTTTCGCTACCTCCTTCCCACCGATGAGATTGAACCAAGCCGACATAAAGATCACTTCCCAAGCCGCTGGTAAAATGCAGCATATCAAATTGACAGGCATTTAAAGCCTCTACTCGCGCATGGAATGCTGCATTTTTCTTCTGCCAAACAGCGATTGGATCTTGTACTCCATCAATGTGTACGCTATTCAAAATTGCTTCCCATAATCGCCGCATCGCTTCATCACAAGAACACTTTGGAAATACGCGCATTGCCCATTGCGGACTTGGTACAGCGATAATGCTCCAAGCACAGATATTATTCATCGTATAACGCTGTATCTCTTCACTTGCCTTGGCATAAGCAAAACGCGCATTCGAAATGCGCACAGGATCACAGTCTGCAAAAATACCCGGCGTGTCAGAGATGATGTGAAGGACACAAGCCCCCTCTTTCAAATAATCCAGACGGCTTTCAATCTCCCAAGGGTGCACTGTAGTCAAAGAATCAGAAGACTGATAAAGATAGTGCAGTCTCGATAACTGCTCATCGCCATATCTTACGACCACCTCTTTTGCTCCACAACGATATGCTTCCTCACATACGATCTGTACAAAGGATGCAGCAACGACATCGGCATGGATCATCAAAATCTGTCCTTTCTGTAAGTGTACTCCACTATACAATGCCAAACGCGCATATTGGCGTATGATTTTTTCCATGTTCATTCCTCCATTTTGTTATAGTATATCACATTCCCCCATGCTCAAATACCTTACAAAACACAGAATAAGCAAGTGATGCTAAGAACCCAACGCTACATCCAACAACATCATCAATGCGAACCCAACAGCAAAACCTATCGTCCCTAAATTACTATGCTCTCCTTGGGAAGCTTCTGGAATCAGCTCTTCGACAACCACATACATCATGGCTCCTGCCGCAAAAGATAACAGCATCGGTAATGCGGGAACAAGATAACGAGAAGCTAATAAAACCAATCCGCCAGCGAGCGGTTCCACAATACCGCTGGCCGTCCCATAGAAGAACGCCTTTTTCCGGTTCATCCCTTTTTCACTACGCAGAGGAAGAGAAATAATCGCACCTTCAGGAAAGTTTTGAATTGCGATACCAATAGATAGGGCAAATGCCGAAGCCACGGAAATTTCACTACCGCTGTTCAACAGGCCTACTAAAACAGCTCCCACTGCCATTCCTTCTGGAATATTATGGATCGTGACTGCTAACAACAACATCGTCGTCCGCTTCAGAGAACTCTTGTGTCCTTCAAAATGTTCACTGCCCAAATGCAGGTGTGGAATCAACCAATCCAAAAATAATAAAAATACAATTCCTGCTAAAAATCCAACAACTGCAGGTACAAAGGCAAATCTTCCCAAATCCACTGAAAGATCCATTGCCGGAATTAACAATGACCATACAGAGGCAGCAATCATCACACCGCTGGCAAAACCTAACAAGACCTTCTGAACGTTACTGTTCAGCTGGTGACGGATGACAAACACACAGGCAGAACCTGCAGTAGTTCCAATTAAGGGAAGTATCAATCCCAAAAACACATTCATCGAATCTGCTCCTTTCCTCTTCTATCGTATGCTTATTAAAAAAAGATGTTAAAATGCTTTTCCTTCATTTACACTACTATAACATTCCAAGACAGATAGAACAAATGATACGCTTTGTATCGTCAACACGTTTCAACCAATCCTATAAAGTCTGACAAAATGAGCTTTCAACGAAATCAAGCGCCTCCTGCCATCAGGATTCAAAAACAATCGACAAAAAAAGATCTGATCCTCTCAGATGGGATCAGATCGAAAAGATAGCTTTGTATTATACGTTGATCTGTGCATGGATACCGAGAACTGCTTTTTCCTTTTCCAAAATCGGATCGATGAAATCAGTAAAAAACTCTTCGGTCTGCTGTACGCTGCGGCCAATAAAGTTTTCTGGTTTCATAACTTTTTGCAGATCTTCAATTGTGACAGGGAAACGAGGATCATCCGCAATGCGCTGCAATAGATCATTAGGTTTTCCTTCTTCTTTAACCACACGGCCAGCTGCCATCGAATGAACGCGAATCGCTTCATGGAGTTCCTGACGATCCCCACCTGCTTTCACACAATCCATCATGATATTTTCAGTAGCCATAAATGGCAATTCATTCATCAAATGCGCTTCGATCACTTTTGGATAAACGACCAATCCTTCCGTGATATTTAAATACAGATCCAAGATACCATCAATGGCTAAAAAAGCTTCTGGAATAGCAATACGCTTGTTTGCAGAGTCATCCAAGGTACGTTCAAACCATTGCGTTGCAGCGGTAATTGCAGGATTCATAGCATCTGTGATCACGTAGTTTGCCAAAGAAGCCATACGTTCACTGCGCATCGGATTTCGTTTATAAGCCATCGCACTGGAGCCAATCTGACCTTTTTCAAACGGTTCTTCTACTTCTTTTAAGTGTTGTAAAAGTCGAATATCATTTGAAAACTTATGCGCACTTTGCGCAATTGAACTCAAAACATGCAGGATACGCGTATCATATTTACGCGAATAAGTCTGTGTCGATACCGGGAAACATTTCTCATATCCCATCTTCTCGGCAATCAGCTGGTCCAGCTTTTTCACCTTTTCACAGTCTTTATCAAACAATTCCATAAAACTAGCTTGCGTACCGGTTGTTCCTTTGCATCCCAACAGCTTCTTATGTGCTAACAAATAAGTGATTTCTTCATAATCCATTAAAAGATCTTGCGCCCAAATACTTGCACGTTTTCCTAATGTCGTCGGCTGTGCAGGCTGAAAATGCGTAAAAGCCAACGTAGGAAGATCTTTATAAGTACGCGCAAAATCCTCTAATTGGGCTAATACGTTCACCAATTTATTCTTGACCAGTTCCAATGCTTCATGCATGATGATCAGATCGGTGTTGTCTCCAACATAGCAGCTTGTCGCTCCTAAATGAATGATTCCTTTTGCCTTTGGGCATTGGCAGCCATAAGCATATACATGGCTCATCACATCATGACGAACGATTTTCTCTCGTTCTTTTGCCACTTCATAGTTGATATCATCTTTATGGACGATCAGCTCTTCGATCTGCTCATCGCTGATATCGAGTCCCAACTCCTGTTCGCTTTGCGCCAAAGCAATCCACAAACGACGCCATGTGCGAAATTTTTTATCATTTGAAAACAAATGTTGCATATCCTTGCTGGCATAACGTTGTGCCAGAGGACTTTGATAAACTTCGTTCATTGAATTCTCACCCTTATTTATCTAATCCTAAACGGCGGTAAACTTCCTGATATGCACCTTCTGCATCTCCCAAATCACGACGGAAACGGTCTTTATCTAAATGATCATGTGTTTCCATGTCCCAATAACGGCAAGTATCTGGAGAAATCTCATCTGCTAAGATGATGTCACCGTGATAACGTCCAAACTCCAGTTTGAAATCGATCAATTCGATGCCGACTTCCTTGAAAATTTCTTGTAAGATCGCATTGATCTTAAAAGCCATTTCTGTGATCTTGTCAATTTCTTCTTTCGTGGCCAAACCTAAAGCGAGTGCCATATAAGAATTGATCAATGGATCACCCAGATCATCATTCTTATAGCTGAATTCCAGCGTAGAACACTTCAATTCCGTTCCCTCTGAAACACCTAATCGTTTTGAAAAGCTTCCTGCCGCTTTATTGCGGATGATGACTTCCAAAGGTACGATCTCCACTTTTTTTACAACTGTGCGGCGATCATCCAATTCTTTAACATAATGTGTTGCGATTCCTTTTTCTTCTAAGATCTTGCAAAGATAATTGCTCATGCGGTTATTAACGATGCCTTTACCGACAATCGTTCCCTTTTTCAAACCGTTAAATGCAGTCGCATCGTCTTTGTAAGCAACGATCAAACGATCCTCATCCTCTGTCTTAAAAACCTTTTTTGCTTTTCCTTCGTACATCATTTCTAACTCTTTCATGTTTACCTCCGTCCTTCTTTCGACTCTTCTTTAGTTTCCCGTATGAATCAAATCATGAATATAGATGTTATTCTTGCGATCAGGTCCTACCGAAATCATCGAAACGCGTACACCACAGACTTCTTCTATAAAATGAATGTAACGCTTGCAATTTTCAGGCAGTTCCTCAAAAACTGTTACTGCTGAGATATCTTCTTGCCATCCATCCAGCACTTCGTAGATTGGCTTTGAACGTGCTACTTCCTCCATTGATGAAGGTACATAGTCAATACGTTCGCCATCCATCTCATACGCCACACATACATTCAGCTTTTCCATGCCGCTAAGCACATCGATTTTGGTCAACACGATATCTGTCAATCCGTTGATAATGCATGCATGTCTTACCACATTCAGGTCCAGCCATCCGCAACGGCGCGGACGACCAGTCGTTGCACCATATTCACCGCCTCGTGTACGGATATCTTCACCGACGGCATCCGTGAGTTCGGTAACAAAAGGCCCTTCCCCCACACGAGTGGAATAAGCTTTAACTACGCCGATGATCTGCGTAATTTTATTTGGTGCAACCCCTGCCCCAGTACAAACACCGGCCGAAGTTGGCGACGAAGAAGTTACATAAGGATACGTACCATAATTGATATCCAGCATCGCTGCCTGAGCTCCTTCAAAAAGAACATCTTTACCTTCATTCAGATCACGGTTCACCACGCTGACACTTTCAATCAGACGGGAAACAATTTCTTCTCGAATCGTCTTGAAGTCATTTAACATCTTATCACAGTCAAGCGGTTCTTCTCCATAGATTTCTGTAAATAAACGATTTTTCTGCGCTAAGAAACGTCGTGTTTTTTCTTCAAACACTTGAAAATCGCGTAAATCACACATGCGAATCCCGTTTCTAGCAAATTTATCGGCATAACAAGGGCCGATTCCTCTTTTCGTCGTACCGATTTTATGTTTGCCCGAATGTTTTTCCTGCAATTCATCCTGATATACATGATACGGCATAATAATATGAGCGCGATCTGAAATATAAATATGATCACATTTCATACCTTTCTTTTTCAATACCGCTATTTCTTCCAGCAACACAAATGGATCAACAACAACCCCTGGACCAATGATGCATTTAGCACTTTCATGTAAAACACCAGAAGGCAATAGATGTAAAATAAATTTTTCACCATTTACGATTACCGTATGCCCCGCGTTATTTCCACCCTGAAAACGTACGATCGTATCTGCATGCTCACTGAGCACATCTACAACCTTCCCTTTTCCTTCATCACCCCATTGGGTACCAACAACAACTCTGCCTGTCATACCACGATCACCTCTCATATTCTTTTTTTTATCACGTGAAAATTATAAAACCTGATTACGATTTGTCAATCATTTTCCAAGGTATAAAACAACAAAAAAAGGAAACTGGTTGTTTCCTCATTCATCATACTCTGTAAACAAAATGATGAACACCTGTTTCATCCTTTGCGTAATCGTCATCATCCTCAAAACCACAAGAATAATAAAAACCTTTCAGCTCTTCAATCTGTTCCTCATCACCATAAGCAATTACCTTGATCTCATCTTCTGGTTCAAAGCAACCCGCTACCGTATAGATCAATTTTGTTGCTACACTTTGATTACGGTAATCCGGATGTACAGCAAGCATCGTCAAAGCTTTATTTGCACGGTCAAACATCACAAAACCTTCTAACGTATCGTCGTCCATGCTGACAAATACTTCTCGTCGGTCAATTCCCTGTTGAAGATCATCCTGAAATGAATCTTTTTTATAAGCCGTATAATCTTCTTTTATTGCATCGAACAAGTGTATGCACGACTCTGCATCTTCCTTTTTTGCATGTCGGATCATGAATTCACTCTCCTTTAGATACTAACATGTTCATTCTAACGAAAACCTGCAGTTCTTGCAAGTGTTTTCTTTGATTTCCGTCGCATTGTATGTTTTTACACACTTTGACCTTCTATTGACGACATTGTACGTACATAGTAAGATAATATGCAAATAAAAAGGAGTGGCACATATGTCAAAATATGAGCAGATCTACCATAAGATTTTAAATAAGATCGAAAATGGGGAATACCCTGTAGGAGAAACTCTACCAGGTGAATTTGAACTGATGCGGATCTTTGATGCCTCTCGTGACACGATTCGTAAATCTTTATTGTTATTAGTACAAAATGGATATATTCAAAAATTGCATGGGCGTGGTAGCATCGTATTGGATTTCAATCGATACAACTTTCCGGTTTCGGGTGTAATCAGCTTCAAAGAATTGGCTTCACAGATGAAAGAAACGGTCACTACAGATGTTATTTGTTTTGAGAAAATACACCCAGACAAACGAATGTCCCAGCTATTTTCCATCAGCAGTTCAGACTACATATGGTTGATCCAACGCGTCCGAAAAATCGATCATGAAGCGGTCATCTTGGATACCGATTTTCTAAATGCCCAGATCATCACTGACCTAACAAAAGAAATTGCACAAGATTCTTTATATACGCACATAGAGCAAACACTTGGTTTAACCATTGCCTATGCACGAAAAGAAATCACTTGCCAAAACATCAATGGTCAAGATGAACAAGTGCTTGATTTAAAAAATCATAACATGGTCGTCAGTGTTGAATCATGTACTTATCTAGATGACGCCCGTCTTTTTCAATTTACTTCAAGCCGGCATCGTCTGGATAAATTTCGCTTTATCGAATTTGCCCGTCGTCAAAAACAGGTTTAACTCTATTTTTTCAATATGGTCAAGTATTTGCTTGACTTTTTTTCTGTCAAAAAGAAGAATTAACGCTTGACATACATGTACGTACATACAAACAGGAGGAAGAAAAATGGGAAAGTTTACAAATGATGCAAAGCTGCTATTGGAATATGTAGGCGGCAAAGAAAACATCAACGCTGTTTCACACTGCGTTACACGCATGCGATTTGTATTAGCGGATCCGAATACAGCAGATGTGAATAAAATCGAATCCCTCTCAAGTGCAAAAAGCACCTTTACTCAGTCTGGTCAGTTTCAAGTCATCATTGGAAATGAGGTTAGTGAATTTTACAATGAGTTCACTGCTATTGCCGGCATTGAAGGTGTTAGCAAAGATGCTGTCAAAAATGCCGCTAAAACGAATCAAACAATCCTACAGCGAATCATGGGTGCTTTAGGTGAAATATTTGCACCAATTATTCCTGCCTTAATTTGTGGCGGTCTGATCTTAGGTTTCCGCAATATCATTGGTGAACTGCCAATTTTTGACGGACAGACACTAGCATCCAGTTCTCAGTTTTGGGAAGGCACTTATAATTTTTTGTGGTTGATCGGTGAAGCTGTTTTCCATCTTTTATCGGTGGGAATCGTTTGGTCCATCACAAAAAAGATGGGAACGACACAAATGCTCGGTATCGTATTAGGCTTGACATTGGTTTCTCCGCAATTATTAAACGGATTTTCAGTAGCTAGCACACCAGCAGCAGATATTCCTGTATGAGATTTTGGTTTTGCACAGGTCCAAATAATCGGCTATCAAGGTCAGGTCATCGCTGCCATGATGGCTGGTTTCGTCTTGGTTTTCCTAGAAAAATTTTTCTAAAAACATTGTCCGGCAGTCATTTCTATGATCGTTGTTCCTTTCTGTTCACTTTGTCCTGTCGTTATCATTGCACATACCATTGTCGGACCAATTGGCTGGACAATCGGCAACTTCATTGCGGATGTTGTCTATAACGGATTAATGAGTCCTGTAGGTGTATTATTTGCGGGCGTATTTGGATTATTATACGCGCCAGTAGTCATGACTGGTCTTCATCATATGACTAATGCCATTGACACGCAGCTTGCCACTCTTTACAACGGAACGATTTTATGGCCTATGATTACTTTAAGCAATATTGCACAAGGCTCCAGTGTGTTGGCAATGAGCGTTTTACAAAAGAAAAACGAACGTGCACAGTAAGTCAATGTTCCAGCTTGCATTTCGTGTTATCTTGGTGTAACAGAACCAGCACTATTTGGTGTGAATTTAAAATACGGATTCCCTTTAGTTTGCGGCATGATCGGTTCCAGCATTGCTGCAATGATTTCAGTTGGATGTGGTGTCAAAGCGTTTAGCATCGGCGTTGGCGGTCTGCCGGGAATCATTTGCATTCGACCTGAATTTTATGTTCCATTCTTAATAGCAATGGCAGCAGCAATCCTAATTCCTTTTGTGTTAACTTTTACTTGTAGGTGCTAAAAAGCTGAATGAAAAAGACCGCAATCATCAAACGACTTCGGAGAGCTCTTCTCAAGACGCTCCTGTTACCATGCCCCTTTATGATGGATTCGTATCACCGATGGATGGCAGTCTCTTACCATTAAAGGATGTACAAGACCAAGCATTCGCTTCTAAAGCCATGGGCGATGGGTTTGCAATCGATCGAAAAGGCAGCCAGGTCGTATCCCCTGTCAACGGAGAGGTCATCGTACGCTTCCCTACCAATCATACATATGGATTAAAAACCAGTGATGGAAAAGAAATACTCATCCACATCGGTATGGATACGGTCGAATTGAATGGTGAAGGATTTATTCCTCATGTCCAAGTGGGTGACATGGTTCATAAAGGTAATCTTCTTTGCGAAGTTGATCCTGCCCTCATTGCAAGTAAGAACAAATCACTTGTATCGCCGATCGTTTTTACCAGCGGAGAAACTATTCAATTGAAAAAACACGGTGCCGTACATGTACGAGAAGAAGAAATTATTCAGTTTGACTAATTGGAGGATTTTACATGAAACATTCACATAAAACAGTTTATCAAATTTATCCCAAATCTTTCTGTGATTCAAATGGTGATGGATGGGGCGATCTCCAAGGTGTCATCCGCAAGCTTGATTATTTGCAGACACTAGGTATCGAATACATCTGGTTTAACGCTATGTTCGTTTCCCCTCAGCGCGATAATGGATATGATGTTGCAGATTATCGAATGATTGATCCGCGATATGGCTCTATGGATGATTTTGAACAATTATGCCAGGAAGCAAAAAAACGTAATATAGATATCATGCTGGACATGGTATTCAATCACACATCGACTGAACATGAGTGGTTTCAAAAGGCAATTCGCGGTGATGAAAAATATAAAAACTATTATATTTTCCGAAAAGGAACTGCAGATGGACGTGCTCCGACAAACTGGCAATCAAAATTCGGCGGTCCTGCATGGGAATATGTAGAAAGCCTAGATGAATATTACCTCCATCTCTATGATGTAACCCAAGCCGATCTGAATTGGGAAAATCCGGCAGTTCGCCAAGAGATGGCAGACATCGTCAATTATTGGCGTTCAAAAGGCGTACATGGTTTTCGCTTTGATGTCGTAAACCTTATTTCTAAAGGGGCTTATGAAAATGATCCCAATCTCTTTGACGGACGTCAGTTTTATACAGATGGACCACGCGTGCACGAATATTTAAAAGAGCTTAATGAACGAAGTTTCGGTTTGGATGAATCCTCTATGACGGTTGGGGAAATGAGTTCGACCACCATTGAAAACTGCGTTCGTTATTCAGGAGCAAACGCACATGAGCTTTCTAGCGTATTTACCTTCCATCATCTAAAAGTCGACTATAAAAACAAACAGAAATGGTCTTTAATGAACTTTGATTTCTTAGAACTTAAAAAACTGCTCAACCAATGGCAGATCGGCATGCAGGAAGCAAATGCATAGAATGCATTGTTCTGGTGCAATCATGACCAACCTCGTGCGCTTTCCCGTTTTGGCGATGATAAAAATCTTCCTAAAGAATCCGCAAAAATGCTGGCTACTTGTCTGCACTGCACAAGAGGAACGCCTTATGTCTATCAAGGAGAAGAAATCGGCATGACCAATGCCTATTTCACGAATATTCAGCAATATCAGGATGTCGAAAGCATCAATTTCTTCAACATATTGAAAAACGAAGGAAAAAGCGAACAAGAAATTTATCACATCTTGCAAGAGCGGTCACTCGATAATGCACGTACACCTATGCAATGGAATGATCAGAAAAACGCCGGTTTTACAGATGGGACTCCTTGGATCTCATTAACTGACAACTATCAGACCATCAATGTCAAGAATGCCTTAGCAGACGCTGATTCAATCTTTTATCATTATCAAAAACTGATTCAAATGCGTAAAACTTATGAAGTCATCGCTGAAGGACGTTATGTTCCTCTATTTGAAGATCATCCTCAGGTATTTGCATATATGCGAACGTTAGAAAATGAAGAATTGTATGTTATCAATAACTTTTACGGAACCCCTTGTTCAATCCAGCTGCCAAAAGAATGTGACAGCATGCAAATATTGATATCAAACTATTCCGATACGAAAATAGTTGATAAAATGACATTACGCCCCTATGAATCTTTTGTACTCTATCAGGCAAAATAATGAACGACAGATGCGATCTATTTTATTCTCATGCAAACAGCACAATGAAAGCCTTAAATAATCAGATTAAAATATAAACTGATCCCACTTGAAGCAGACAAAGAAAAACTTCTATGAATCTGCCAAAGTGGGATTTTATTGTATATCGAAACTATATAAAAGAAACGCAGATGCTTGCTTGAACGGATTAGAAAAGCATCTGTCAGCCTGCAGATCAACAATTGAGCTGACCCTTCATATCATAAGTCTCCTGAACAATGTAAACAGCAAACGATGCATCAAATAATAAGCTGATGTGACGCTGTCTTTCCATTTTATTTTATGCCTAAGCCTATTGTTAGGTTCCTGATCATATCCGATTTTATATTTATCATTGACCTCTCTATCATTTTCGGTCAAACTATAAGTAAGGATATGAGGTGAACTTTTATGGAATTACATGAACAAATATTGAAAGAAGTAAAAAAAGCAGTCTTTGGAAAAGATGAATTGCTTGAAAAAATACTCATTACGATCTTAGCAAGAGGACATGTTTTGTTGGAAGATATACCAGGAGTCGGTAAAACGACCATTGCAAAAGCATTTGCTAAAGTGTTGGGCTTAGAATGCAAACGCATGCAGTTTACTGTCGATGTCTTGCCTAGCGATGTGGTCGGGTTTACCGTCATTGATCCAATGACCAAAAAAGCGAAGCTGCATCCAGGTGCCGTCTTCTGCAATATTTTCTTAGCGGATGAGATCAATCGTACATCTAGTCGGACGCAAGCCGCATTATTAGAAGTGATGGAAGAAAACAGCATTACTGTTGATGGTGTGACTTATCCCGCTTTTGATCCTTTTGTCGTAATCGCAACACAAAATCCTTTCGACTCTGCAGGTACCCAGCCCCTTCCAGATAGTCAACTGGAACGGTTTTTGATGTGTCTGCACTGCGGTTATCCAAATGCGGATGCAGAACTTCAAATTTTAAAGAGCAAGGAAATTCATCATGAAGAGCCGATGCAAATTGCTGATCAGCAAAAGATTATCACCATGCAGCAAGCATGTGAAGAAGTATTCATTCACGATGATCTGTATGCATATATCGTTTCATTGGTGCAAAAGACCCGTTCACATCCATTGATCATACAAGGAGCAAGCCCTCGCGCATCCATTGCGCTCGCTGCTGTTGCAAGAGCTAATGCTTATTTGCATGGCCGTAACTATGTCATACCAAAAGATATACAAGATCACTATTTTGATATTATGCCACACCGCATCCAAATACAGAGCAATGAAGATATGCAACAACAAAAAATCGTGATCTTGCAAGAGATCCTTGACCAAGTAAGTGAGCCTCGCATATGAAGAGAATGCTCATTTGCTCATGGATCGGCTATCTGCTCCTATTGTTCTTTTTGATCTTGTCTCTTATCATCACGGACGCATACTGGTTATTTTTGTTATGCTGTTCTCTCATCAGCTTACCTTTTTTTTCATTCCTTTTGTTCTATATACAGACAAGATCACTACATGTCACCCTTCACAAAGAAAAAGAAAGCATTCGTATTCAAATCCATAGCAATGCACACGTTGGTCATGGCCAACTTCATATCTGCATCAAAGAATTCAACCATTTTACAAATGAAACGAATACACGTTCCTTCAACGTATCTTGTGATACGACGTATACATTAGAGGAAGAAACGATTGGCATGATTGAAGTATCCCTTCAAAAACTAATTGCTTTCGATGCTCTTCATCTCTTTCAACGACGTATTTCATCTGCTTCTTCCATCCGTTATCTACAAGCTCCCCCATTGGCAATGATTGATGACAAGCTCACATCAATTGCCTCCGGCTTCAAAAAAGAAGGAGAATGGATCGATAAGCACGAAGTAAAAGAATACCAACCTGGCGATGCTCTCAAATGGATTCACCATAAACTAAGCTTTAAATACGACCAGCTGATGGTGCGCGTATTTGAAAACGATTCTTATGCATATGCTTATCTATTTCTTGATCTCAGTACACCAATCGCACAATGCCGATATACGCTTTCTTCCTATCAAGGATTGATCCATGCTCTAATCCAACAAAAGACTTATGCATGGGTTTATTATTATAGCAAATGTCGTTTGTGCTGTTGTGAAGTCAAAGAAGCAAACGATCTACAATCTTCGTTATATGCGATTCTATCTTCACCAAAAAGCAATCATACACCTAATGCACTTCCTCTTCATGAAATAGAAAATGGAGTGTATCTTCTTGATGAGAAAGGAGGGATCCCACATGCAGAACTCAGATGATCGTCTGTACCGATTCCTTCCTTTTCTGATCACCATCACCTATTTTTCGCATTTTGAATGGATCTTTGAACCTATTCCGATCGCGTTATGCGCTATTTTGATTACAGGTTGCTCCCTGCTCTATTTCATCTATAAAAAAGCATTTCCGCAGCATGGCCCTCTCCTGCTCGTCTTTTTGCTCATTCTTCTCTTTCTTTTGATTGCCTTTTGGTTTCCTTCCTTATGGAATCTTTTATACAATGTTATGATTGAGACATATCGCCAATTTTCCACATTGACCTTTTATACACTTCCTTCATCCATTGATTCAAAAGGAGAACTCCTTGCTCTATTCATGCTACTGAGTCTGCTATTTCTCTTTGTGATCGCACTATTTGATCATTTGATCAACGGCTGCCGATGGTTGCGCACGAGCGCATTCTTATTGATCCTTCTGCTCATACCATGTCTGTTACATCATGTGACACAGCCAGTGACTATTTTTGCATTGAGCTTATGGATCTTCGTACTCTTGATCCAGCGTATTCCTTCCTCATTGACAAAATTCTCCTATGCTTTTTTTGTTACAGGTCTAAGTATTCTTCTGACAGTTACAACGCTGATCATACCGAAAGAAGTTTTATGGGAGCACAATGAATCGATTCGGGAACAGACCGTATCCAAAGCGCTCAATCAATTACAGACTCTTTTGAACAATACGAAGATCGACCAGATTGATTTAGCGAAAGCGGGCAATCGTCACTATGCAGGGGCAATCCACTTGCAGTTGGAAGGAGAACCTCAAACGTATTATCTACACACTTTCAGCGGTTCCAGATATGTAGATAATCAATGGAAGATGTTTTCGGATGCGACCTATGACAGTCGTGATCTGGACTATGAAGCTGTCTATGAATCAACACTCTTGCAGTTCGATCCGACAAATGCAACCTTGTTATCTTATCAAGAACAGCCCTTATCCTCTCACAAAGTTGTAATTGAAGATTATCGTGGTGACAATCACCAAGCATTACCTTATTACTTGGCTTCACTGGATTGTGCAATCCATCCGCAATATGATTCGTTTTCAATGCGTGATAATGAACAACGTGATTATCAATACCAGGTTTGGGACCCATCTTCCTATGCAACTTATCAAAAGGATGCTTATACCTATCCGAATACGGAAAGTGATTATGGTAAATTTGTCAATGCCTTCTATACTCAGCTAGACGAAAAAGATCGTGATCTATTCTCCGATCTGCAGTTGAACAATCCCCGCTACTTTTCTTTAAAACAAGCTTCTTTGCAAGAAGTCAGCGAGTATATACAGAGCTATTTATCGCAAAACGCCACGTATACCCTTTCCCCTGGCAATCTGCCAGAAGGCAAAGATTTTCTCACTTATTTTTTAACAGAGAGTCACCAAGGATATTGCGTTCATTATGCAACAGCAGCAACTCTGATGTTGCGTTATTACGGATTCCCTGCTCGTTACGTGGAGGGATATCGCATCACTGCAGAAGACTTCCAAGGCAATTATGCAAACATCCGCGACTTTCATGCACATGCGTGGGTAGAAGTCTACGATGATATCCTAGGATGGATCCCTCTTGAATTCACGCAAGCTGCTCCTCTTCATGAGGATTCCAGTGAGATCGATCTGCCAGAGCAGCTTCCTGATACGCCAAATACACCGAGCGCTCAGCAGCCGAATGCCCCTTCAGAATCTCAAGATCCAACCACCCCTCTTACAACGGATAAAGGTGAGAAAGGAATCCCACCTTATGCTTTTATTTTCATTCTCCTACTCCTATACCTGTTTCAATTACTCATCCGTCATTATTTCCATCTACATCGTTATGAGCGATCCGAAAGTAATCGTGCAGTAATCCATCTATATCGTACAATGCAAAAACTGCAAACATATGGACTACAACTCCCTTTAAAAGCAAAGATGTTAGCAGAGAAAGCGAGGTTTTCGAAAACCGGAGTGAACAAGGAAGAATGGCAAGAGATGCACGTCCTGCTAAAGGACATGAGACGACAGATCAAACATCTGCCGATGCACAAGCGCCTTCTGCTTTTATTCATCCATGCCCTTTGGTAATCGCTGTTACAAAAAACAGCATTATCGTATTTCATCAAAAAAGTCTCATCAATGAAGTGCACCAATAATTTAAACACAAATTATGGAGATGCACATCAAAAGATGAGACTTTTTCATTTACTGTTTATCTAATTCTGTCCTCTTTTCTCATCTCTTTCGATGATCGTCTGTTGGAAATTCTTCCGATGTTCTTCTAAAGCCTTAAAGAATGTTGTGATATTCTCCTGACTAGCTTGTTTCAGCCGACGAGGGAAGGCATTAGCCAAACGCTTTTTCGTATGACGAAAAGCATTCATACGCTGCTGATATTGTGCTTGTAATCTCTCGATTGCCTGTAAGAGCTTTTCATCCGCATCACTTTGATCCAAGATCTCATTGATCCGTTGACTTAAAGGTTCATCCAAAGGAAAGATCGTTGCGTTGCGAAACTGAACCATAAGTTTTCGTAAGCTGTCTTCCAATAAACGATAATCGCTGTTCTCTCGCAAAATCGCATGAAAAGTATGCACATTATCCCAAATAAATAATGCAGATAAGATGACTGCGATGATCGTTTGAATCACGAAAGGAATATCTTGCAAAAATGATACGATCAGCGGATGAATAAAACGAACGACAACAACGCCCATGATCCCAAACATCAAGGAATTGCGCAAGCAGACACGTCCCTGCAAATTAAATTTTCTCTGAGAATAATCCCACCATTTACTATGAAAGAGCTTTTCCATCACATAACTGGTAATATATTCCAAAACGCTAGTCAATACCATTCCAGCCACAAATAACAAGACCCATTGATCAGCAAAAGGAGTTAACACATATAACACGATCAATGCCCCGCATCCATAAATGGGACAATATGGACCTTCTAGAAAACCACGATTGACAAACTTTCCTGCAGGAATGCCGCAGTATAAGCATTCACAAACCCATCCTAAAAAACTGTATATAAAAAAATACAAGATATGTTCCATATGATCACCTCAGCATCAACATGCATATATCTTATGCGATAAGCAAACAAATTACAACTATATTTTGCAAACTAACGCATCGCTTTACGGTATCCTGCGGCAATTGCCTCCTCTTCATTTTCAAAAAGCACGAGATATTTTGAATCAGCCATATCTTCGTAAGCAGCCTGTCCCGGACAATGATAGATCTTTGAGCGACTATTTCCGCGTATGACCCCCTCTTGTTGAACGGAGTCTTCAGCCGACTCGATCAATGAACTGCTTCCATCACTGTAATCGATCATAATGCCTGGCTGTACGTTATAGACAAATACATTATAACAGATCGATGCACCTTCATCCTCGACCGAATAAGCCTCCATCTGCACCCCACGAGCGACCAATTCATCTTCCACAAATATCGGTGTGACGCGATACAATACATGATTACCGGTTTCTTTGATATAATCTGCTACCATATTTTCAAAAGGTAACATACCTTCTACGTTCATATATCGGGTACCTGTGATCAGATTGCACTCATTTGCATTTTCCCCGCTGAGCTGATACCCAATCAGGTGACAGCGATTATACAAATATTTTCCATCGACACAATCATATTTGACTGTCTGCCACCCACTCGGCTTTACCTGTCCAATGCTTCCTCTCTCTTCTTGAGGCATCAAATCTGTAGAGAGATTAGCAAACGCAATCGTACATCTCCCTAATTCATCTAATTCTCCATACGTTTCAAAGCTATCACTCGAAAGCTCATCTGAGGAAAAAGAGGGCTCATTTTCATTGATTACTACATATGGATCTCCTTGATAATCTGGAATTTCCTCTATTGTGATCGTCGTTGCATAAGAAGGTACTTCTGTATCATTTACCATCTCACAGCCAAACAAAGAAATCAATAGAATCGATAAGATCCCCCAACAAATGAACCGTCGTTTCATTTTCACATCTCTCCTTTCACATAATGCTCCACATGGATCAATGGATGAGAAGAACCTGCAAAGGTGTCACACGCTTGGCAAGACCATAATGGCAACGTCAAAGTAAGCGATAATTGTTCATCACTTGGATATTTACGATTCCAGCGATAAAGAACCAATTCCTGCAGCTGTTCTTTCCATTTCATAAACTCCAAATCTTCACAGACCCACCAGCCATCCTTCCCTATCGTTGGCTCCCACTTTATGACACGATGAATTCTTTCCATTTCCGCATCCGCATACAATGCGGCCGTTTCCTCTTTCATGAACAATTGTTCCCTACCAAAACGACGTAACACATCCGCACGCTGTATACGATCTTGACTTAATCGACGTCCGTGAAAACGAACGCCTCCCTTTTCATCAATGCAAAGGATGACTTTCATACGCACAGCACTCCTTTCTCTTTCCATTTATCATACACTATTTTTCTCTAAATAACGAAAAAGACTGTTCACACAGTCTTTTCAAACCTTCTGTTTTACGATACCGTAATACACTTTAGAGGTCAAAATATAGAACAGACAATAAATCGCAGCAAAACTGATAAAGCATACGATCGTCGTAAGAATGTATAAAGAAGTATTCGTTAAATACAATAAGCGCAATAATTGATGAATGATCGGAAAGGCGAAGACGATGTGAATTGCTGCGACGATCAATGGAAGGAAAAAGACCATCAACACTTGAGAGCGTATGACATGACGTACTTCCTTCTGGTCTAATCCTACCTTTTGCATGATCGCAAAACGATTTTGATCATCGTATCCTTCACTGATCTGTTTATAATACATGATCAAGATCATCGCCATCACAAAAAGGATGCTCAAGAAGATTCCAATGAATAAGAAACCTCCATACAATGAGAAGAAACTGCTATATGCATAGGTTCTCGATTCCATATAAGAATCAATGGTAACCCCAGCAATCTGGTCATTCAATTGCTGATAAAGATTCATGTTCTGTTTCTTCGTTCCATCTGTTTCAAATCCGTAATAATGTTGGAGCATGCTCGCTTGATCTTTGTACGCTTCCTTTTGTTGAGCATACAGCTCCTCTAATATTTCTGCATCTTCTACTACGACATAGTAAGAAGTGGTGATCGTGGAAGCCATATTCACATTACCGACAAACGTATCCAGTTGTTCTTTAACTTGAAATGTGTGATCAAAGATTTCAAATGTCTGTTGATCATAGCTTCCATGATTGACATACAATAAAATTTCATCGGGTTCCAATGTTTTCTTTGCATCAGCATTCCTATTAAATTCATCTAGAGAGATAAAAAACAATGTACGAACATCTTCCATATTCGAATAGTCACCAAGTGAGGTATCTGTTAAAAACTGATTATCCTGTTGCAGTGCAGAAAAACAAAGATAGGTATAATCCAATGTCTGGAGCTGCTGTAATCCCATATCAGCAACTGTATCTTGGCAAATCGTTCGTAATTCCTGCTGTTGGATCAATGTGATCGAATTCGTCGTGATGTTGAATTCTCGCGGATATTGTGTTTCTACAGCATCATCCATTCCGATGTACAAGGAAATTGTGGTTGATAGCATAACCAAGACCATAGTAGACAAGATACAGATATTGGCAAGTCCTACAGCGTTTTGTTTCATACGGTAAATCATCGTCGATACATTGATGAAATGTGTTGTTTGATAATAAAATCGCTTGTTTTTCTTCAATAGTTTTAATCCTGCAATTGATCCAGCAGTAAACAACAGATACGTTCCCAAGATGACAAGAACTACTGCCAAGAAAAAGTACAGAAAAGCTGATAAAGGATCTTGTACTGTCACTGCAATCCAATATCCTCCTGATAGACACGCAATCCCAACGATTGTCATCATCCATTTCGTCTTCGGTTCTCGTTCGCCATAATTTGAACCATGCAGCAGATCGATCGGATTTGCCAAATGAATCTGCCGTATAGCATTGAAATAGATAAGCAGATACACAATTGCAAACAATAAGATGACCGAACGAATCGCACCGATTGATACATAGAAGTCAAACGTGAATACACCTTGAACAAATCCAGCAATCAATCGATAGATGAGCTGTTCAAAAACAATTCCACAAAAAAAGCCGATGAACAAGGAAAGCAAAGCACAGTATAGCGTCTCATAGGCGAGTACATAAAGAATATGACGCTTCTCCATCCCTAGGATATGAAAGATTCCAAATTCCTTTTTGCGCCGTTTGATCAAAAAGCTATTGGTATAAAACAAAAAAATAAGGATAAACAAAGCAACCACATACGATCCAAGACACAACAGTGCTTGCATCTGCGAACCGCCAAACATAGTTTCCATGAAAGGATTTGACGCTAACGAACCGATCATGTAGTACATTGCGACACACAGGATACATGTGAACAAATACGGTATATAGAGCTTGGCATTCTTTTTTAGATTGCTGAAAGCGACTTTTGCATAAAACCGATTATTCATATGATGCACCGCCCATCGTCCACTCGATCTGTGCTCTTGCAAGCCGTTCATACATCTCGTCATTGGTGGAAGTATTTCGCTTCAGCTCATCATATACTTTTCCATCCTTGATAAATAACACTCTTTGTGCATGACTAGCCGCTGCAATGGAATGTGTGACCATGATGATGGTCTGTCCACTACGATGTAAGGCTTCAAATATTTCCATGAGCTCTTCACTGGCTTTGGAGTCCAAGGCTCCCGTTGGCTCATCCGCTAATATAAGCTGTGGTTCTGTGATGATCGCCCGTGCGATCGCTACACGCTGTTTCTGACCTCCTGAAACCTCATATGGGTATTTTTCCAACAAATGCTCGATCCCTAACGCAGATGCGATGGGAATCAAGCGCTCGTTCATTTGCACATATTTCATATTGGACAAAACCAATGGTAAAAAAATATTATCTTTAATAGAAAAATTATCCAACAGATTAAAGTCCTGAAAGACAAAACCAAGATACTGCCGACGAAAAGCTGCCATGGAACGATCAGCGATCTTGGCGATATCTTTTCCATTGAGCAGTACTTCGCCTTCCGTCGGTTTATCCAAAGCGGCTAAAATATTGAGCAACGTCGTTTTTCCAGAACCGCTCTCACCCATGACGGCTACGAATTCTCCCTCCTCTACTTGAAAATTCACATCTTTTAATGCAGTGACCTTTGTAGCGCCAAAACGCGTCGTATATACTTTTTTCAAATGATTGACTTCTAACATTGTCATAACTTCTTCCTCCTATGTTTACACATACAGTATAGAAAGAAGCATCTTACCAAACCATCGAATTGTCTTACACATTCGTAAGGGTCTCATAAACAAAAAGATCTGGTTGTGCAACATTATTTCTTTTCACAACCAGACCTTATAAGAAGTCTTACTCCATCAAAACTGCTTATGCCGCAGGATCCGCACGCTGAATCGATAAGAGAGAGACCCCGTTAAAAGCCACAGCATGCCGATTCCGATGATAGATCCCCAAACAGGAAGCTGTTGACTCCATAAGATCATACGGCTTACCTCACTTGCAGGCAGAAAATTGAGGATGATAACAACCGGACATAAACAAAGCAACATCACCAAGATGATCACGATTCTCCCCTTTTCTCCTCCATATTTCAAATAGATAGGCAAGATCAAAAACATCAAGAAAACCACATAGAACAAATAGATGCCTGCAGCATATAATTGCTGGTAAGAAAAAGTCAGTGGATCAATAAACATCTTGATCATGGATAACAGCATGCCAAATCCCCAAAAGAGAAGCACCAAAAGAAAAGTCAATACATATTTTTCCTTGACATAATCCTTTCTTGTAATTGGCAAAGTAAACAAAAATGGATATCCATTATCGTATTCATCATAACCGATGGAGCTGGAGGCAACCGCCAAACCAAAAAAGCCACAAAAGAACACCAAAAAGGAGACATCATTCATCATAAACAAAAACAGCATAAGAAGAAAATATAAGCTCAAGAATTTCTTATTTTGAAATAACATGCGAAGATCTTTTTCAATTAATCCGCTCATATGCGTTCACCTCGTATCATCATCATGATCACATGATCAATCGTTCCTCTCTCAATGACGATCCCTGGATAATTCTCCATATAATAGGCACGTTCTTTGCATAAACAGCTATAACCATACCTTTCTTTTCGAACAGCCAAAAGATAGGCCTTATCGATCTCAGCAAACTGTTCTTCACTCAATTTGATCAGACCATAGGAACTCAACAACACATCGCTTTGTTCATGCAGGATGATCGATCCATGGTCGATCATATAAATGTCGTCACATAACGATTCTAAATCAGAGGAAATATGAGAACTGATCAATATCGATCGTTCTTCATCTTCTTCCATATAAGTTCGCAGCATTCCTAACAATTCATCTCGAGCAAGCACATCCAGACCAACTGTCGGTTCATCCAAGATCAACAGTTTGGCCTGATGGGTCAAAGCGATGATCATCTTCAGTTTTGCACGCATACCGGTAGAAAATTCGCTGATTCGTTGACGGCGCGGCAGTTGCATCTGATCACATAAAGAAAGAAATCGTTTTTGATCAAATAGCGGATACAAACGTCTTAGGATACTACAGATATCCTGCACATTCAAATAACCGCTAAAGCCAGAATCAGGCAAAACCGTACCAATCTTCATCAATTGCGTTTGATGCAACTGTTTATTTGTTTCTTGAAATAACTCGATCGTTCCTTCATAAGAAATCAACCCCAGAATCGCTTTGAATAAGGTGCTTTTCCCCGCTCCATTCGCACCGATCACTGCCGTGATCGTTCCTGGCTGTACCTGCATCGAACACTGTAGATCAAAATTTTGATATCGTTTATGCAAATTCTTCACATTTAACATGTTTCATCCTCCAAAAGCAGTAAAAACATCTGCTTCAATTCCTCGTCATTCAAGTTACATGCTCTGCCTTTTTGGATGGCCATTTCCAAATCAGCCTCTACTTCTTTCTGGCGCTGTTCCAATACCCGGCTTGGATCGATCGTATTTACATAGGTTCCTTTTCCATGAATGGTCACTGTAAATCCGTCTGCTTCCAAGACGTCATACGCCTTTTTTACTGTCAATGCACTGATTTTCAGCTCTTTCGCTAATGTCCGAACAGAAGGCAATAACGCTTCTTTTTCCAAAGTTCCATTTAGGATCATCGTTTTCACTTGATCTACAATTTGTTCATAGATAGGTACCATCGATGTAGTATTCACAATAATATTCATGATCTCCTCCTGTTCATAAACAGTATATAACAGTATATAACAGTTGTCAATAATAAAAGCGAATGATCTTCTACATAATCATTCGCTAAACAGTTATTATTCTTCTTCTCCGTCAAAACAATATGTACATAATTTGCATTTTGGCAAACCGATCGATTCGACCATATCATCTAACCGATGATAACGAAGTGTCGTAAAATTAGAGCGTTTACGAATTTCTTCACACATCGTCTGATAACGCTCGCTGTTTGGATCCGCATATTCTTTCAGAATATCTTGCGTGATTGCCTTTCCTTCTTCCAGTTCAGCGATCACACGGCGTGTGATCAGATCCATCTCTGAACTAGAACGTGAGAAATTCAAATACTTACAGCCAAAGACAATCGGTGGACATGCCGGACGTACATGCACTTCCTTTGCTCCGGAATCGTAGAGGAACTGCGTCGTCTCTCCTAACTGTGTTCCGCGTACAATCGAGTCATCAATCAATAATAAGCTCTTGTCTTCAATTAATTCTTGTACGGGAATTAATTTCATCTTTGCGATCATATTGCGCTGTTTCTGGCTAGTTGGCATAAAAGAACGCGGCCATGTCGGTGTGTATTTGATAAATGGACGAGAAAAAGGAATCTTTGAACGATTGGAATATCCTACCGCATGCGCCGTTCCAGAATCAGGAACACCGGCTACACTGTCGACGTGAATATTTTCCCGTTCATCATGTTGTGCTAACAAATCACCGCATTTATTGCGCATGCACTCGACGTTGATGCCCTCATAAGTAGATGTTGGATAACCATAATATACCCATAAAAAGGAACAGATCTTCATTTCTTTTCCAGCTTCTTTTACCACTTCTACCCATTCTGGAGTGATAAAATCAATTTCGCCTGGGCCCAGATCTTTATAATGATGGTAACCTAAGTTTAAAAAAGCACTGCTTTCAAATGTGATACAATACCCATCATTTTTTTCACCAATAATAACTGGCGTACGGCCAAGTTTATCACGTGCAGCATAGATACCTTCCTTGGTCATGATCAAGATACTCATCGATCCTTCTACCATCTCCTGTACGTAGCTGATACCTTCGACGATGCTCTGCTTATGATTGATCAAAGCCGCTACAAGTTCAGTAGGATTGATTTCTCCGCTGCTCATCTCTAAAAAATGGGATGTCCCTTTGTTGAAACACAATGCCTTTAATGCTTCCAGATTGTTGATACGTCCGACGGTCGTAATTGCAAATGATCCTAAATGCGAATTGACCAGCAATGGTTGTGCTTCGTTATCCGAAATACAGCCAATTCCTAAATTCCCATCAAATTCGTCGATATCGCGTTCAAACTTCGTACGAAACGGCGAATTTTGAATGTTGTGGATTGCTCGATTAAACCCATTCTTTCCATGGACAGTCATACCTGCTCTGCGCGTTCCCAGATGTGAATGATAATCCACGCCAAAAAACAGATCCAGCACGCAATCCCGCTTGCTTGCTACTCCAAAAAAACCACTCATATACACTCTTCCTCCATTCATTGTCTGTCAAGATGCCAACAACCTATAGGAATTCAGCAAAAAAACAAAAACAGAATCAGTGAAACTTGCTGATTCTATCAATTTTCTGTTTGTGCTGTCTCCTATCTCCTAGATCCTCGACATATGTTCCTCTCAATGAACAGTCATATTGTATCACACTTTTCTTTCCTTGAAACAGTTTCTTTTATCTTTGTTTCAGAATCATGGCAAAATCATAAAAAATGCAGACATCTATTGACTGCATTTTTCAAATACTGGTAATATTTCATCCTTTCCATTATCGGAAATACGCTTCAGCGATTCCCCCTTCTTTTAGATCGACAACGATTACGCTCGTACCATCTTCTCCAGGTGCTGTCCATGTTTCAAAATGTCCCTTCACAAACAGATGATTCGTTTCGACATCGTTTTTTTCAAAATGAATCGCAGAATAATCTTGACGATAGTCCTGAGTAAAGCGTTCGACCATTTGCTGTGCCTGTTTTTCATCTAATATATTTTCATGATTCCGACCACTGTCATGATATTTACATGTATACCCGGTTAATCCTTTCTTTGAAAAAGTAAGAGTTACATATGGACGCTTTGAAGAATCTTGTGTCGTATCATCCTGCTGTGCAAAAGTATAGGAATAGGTAATCGTTTGATCTTGTGAAGGATAGATGGAAATGCTATTGATTTCCGCATGATCTTCCAACGGCAAGTACGTTTGCATCACTTGATAAACGTCGTTTTTGTTCATATAAGCATTCTTTTCACAGGTTGCAAAGGTCTGGTTGATTTCATTTACTCGGCTTGCATAGGCCATAGCATCTTCACAAACTCCATATCCTAGTTCCGCATTCGGATAATAATAGCCAATTTGATAAACCTGATCATTTTTCTCGATCACATAATTTACTTTTGTCAAGAGCGGATCCAGAGCAAAGAGAACACTCGCATTATAAACAAGCGTATCACAAGGAAGATCAGTTACATTTTGAATATCCTTTGCTTGCATGAGACACAAATATACGGTCAATCGATGTTCAATCGGTGTCTCACCTGTCTTTTCTTCTTGCATATCCATATTTCGATCATCCAATGCATAGAAATCAGAAAAATCCAGATATGGCAATATTTCTTGATAGTCTTGTCTTTCATTGATTGGATGCTTAAAAATTTGCTGAAGGCCTTCACTAGTGCTTGAAGGAGCTGTGTGATCTCTATTCGGCATGACCATCAGACCAATGCTGATGCAAAGAAGCAGACACATCAGAGCCAAACTGATACGGGCCCCTATGCGGTGATAAGATAGAATGTGCCTGACTCGATGCTTGATGTTACCCTGTGCAAATGTGCGCATGGCATATATTTGCTGAGAACCAACCGCAACATTTAATAACGATTCTGCATAAACACGTGGTGAGATCTGAAGTTTATGGATTGCAGCCTCATCACAAGACATTTCCATATCTTTGATCATACAGCGATAAGCTATATGGACGAATGGATTCATCCAGTGCAGACAAAGAATGGTGAAAATAAACATTTTGATCCAGAGATCATGACGGCATATGTGTACGAATTCATGAGCCAGCACACATTGCCGGGTCTGTTCATCCATTCTTTTGGCAAATAGATCCGAGGTTGGAGGAAGCCGAAAACAAAAGGAGCATCTGATCGATCCGTAAGGTAGATTTGTTGATTTTCAGGAATCGCATCGGCCAAACTAGATTTAAGAAGCATTGTTTGGAAAACGTTGAGTATCATGATGGACAACGTAACGAGCATCCAGATCAATGCGGCTATTGATAACCAATCAACAGAGGAATCTGCATCTGAAGAAGAAATATGTACTCGTTCATGGAGATCCTCCTGTGATTTCACATCATCCTGTGCACTCATCACTTCATTTGAACGATTCATCGCTTGTTCAATTTGTGAACGTTCAACAACCTGACTTGGTGTAATCTCGTTTAAATCTGGCTGAAGACTGTATGATCCGTTCACTTGGATTGAGATGGATAAAACAAGAAAAGCACTGATCCAAAGCAAATACGAAAAACGCTTTGAAATATTTTTAAGCAAAAAACGAAGTCCTAAAATGACCAGCATAACATAGCTGCCGATCATCGTACGATCAAGAATGACCCGAAACAGCTCATTCATTTTTCGTTACCTCGTTCATAAGAATCGATCCATTCTTTTATTTCTTTCAATTCTTGTTCACTCAGCCTTCGCTCTTTAGCAAAAGATACGATAAAACTTGAAAGAGAATCATTAAACAGTTTTTCTATAAATCGTTCACTCTCTTTCCTCTGGACCATCTCTTTTTTGATATTTGCAGTTACCACTGCATTCTCATTTTTCAAGATTCCCCGGTCGCAAAGCTTCTTTAATACCGTATAGGTCGTCGTTCTCTTCCAATTTAAGCGCTCCATACATAGTTTTGCCAATTCCCCGGATGGAATTGGTTCATTCTCCCAAACAACACATGCAAATTCATATTCTTTTTCATGCAGTTTCCATTTTTCATCCATAAAACCTCACCTCTTCTAATCATCCTTTGTCTTTAGTCTATCACAATAGACTAAAGGTTATCAACAAAAAAAGGAGAGATTCTCCTTCTGTTCCTGATCGAAGATCACCGGGATAAAAAAGGTAATTTAAATTATCGTGGATTTGACCCCCACCTTTAAATTATCGTGTG